>JAAYCF010000170.1 GCA_012744415.1 Thermotogaceae bacterium | reverse complement strand
TTTTTTTATACAATCGCTGAACGGAATGGCTTTAGGGCTGTTCTCTTCGTTAATTATTGGATTAATCATCAAACAGATCGGAGATTATGCCCAGATCGATCTGATCACCCGATTTGGCCGATTTGCGCAATTGTTGATGGGTCCGGCAATCGGCGCAGGGGTGGCGTATGCCTTAAAAGGCTCGCCGTTGGCTATCTTTGCTTCTCTCGTTACCGGCGCGATCGGGGCGGGATCTTTCGCTGTTGGGGCGAGCGGAAACGTCAGCGTGGCGATAGGAGAACCAGTGGGGGCGTATGTCGCGGCAGTAACGGGGATCCTTCTCGCGAGAAGTGTGAGCGGAAAAACGAAAGTGGATATCATTCTGGTTCCCGCGGTAGTCATTTTTTCCGGAGGAATGGTCGGAATCTGGGTCGCGCCGGTTATCTCTTCCATGATGAAAGCGATCGGCGCGATGATCAACTGGGCGACCGAACTGCAACCGATACCGATGGGCATGATCCTTTCGGTGGCGATGGGGATGATTTTGACGGCGCCGATTAGCAGCGCGGCGCTTGCGATCTCTTTGAACTTGCAGGGGCTGGCGGCAGGGGCTTCGACCATCGGATGCTGTTGCCAGATGGTGGGATTCGCCGTCGCCAGTTTTCGAGAGAATGGCATCGGCGGATTCATTGCGCAAGGCTTAGGCACCTCGATGTTGCAGATACCCAATATCGTGAAGAATCCGAAGATATGGCTTCCGCCGATTCTATCGAGCGCGATATTGGGCCCGATCGGAATCGCGTTATTCAACATGGAGAACAACAGCATCGGGGCCGGTATGGGAACCAGCGGACTCGTCGGTCCGCTCGCGACTTTCACCGTCATGCTTGAGAAAGAAGATCTCTGGTCGGTAGCGATGAAGGTTCTTCTTTTTCAGGGGGTTTTTCCGATGATTTTAACCTATCTCTTCACGGTTTGGATGAGGAAGACTGGTTGGATTAAGGCAGGCGACATGAAACTGTCTTTATAATCGTGTTTCCATGATGGACAGTAAAAGCACGTACACGTTTGCGTCCTTTCTTGATACCGCATATAGACTAACAAAGGACTAAAAAAGAAATTAGGCGATTACCGCGCGTCCTCTGCGAACACAGAAACGCCAACGTAAGGCGGACATCCGGCATAAACATAGAAAACAGTATTCATCGTTATCGTAAAAGTATCGCCACCGGATGAAAAATTCAACCAACCATCTTGAGTAATATTCCATACCTTGATGACATAACCCGGGGAAAGTTCTAAAGAAACGGGAGCGGAACCATTGGCATAGGGCCCATAATCGGCATATGAAGCCGGCTGAGAAAATACGCGAATCCAGATAGAGATTCCCGAACCGACATTATTGTGAACCGTCAACGTGTAACCAGCGGGTGTCGGGGCAACGGAGCAGGACAAAGCAGAAAAAATGACGCATAAGACCGAAAATGCGGAAACGATAAGACAACGTTTCAAAGTTTTTTTCATCACTTTCCCTCCTTCCAAGTTTTTTGGAACA
>JAAYCF010000169.1 GCA_012744415.1 Thermotogaceae bacterium | reverse complement strand
TGAGCGAAAAACCGCGAAAATGGGAGTTGTCCTCTTAACGAGAATCAGTTACAATTATTGGGAACGTTCCCATACGGAGGTCACCATGAATCGACTGACGATCATCGATGTGGCAAAAGAAGCGGGCCTTTCCAAGTCCACCGTATCCCGGGTCATCCGTGGAGGCGGTCAATCAGTTAGCCCCCAAACCCGTCAGCGGGTGCTGGATGCGATACAGAAGCTCGGTTACGAGCATAACGCGCTCGCAAGCAGCCTCCGGACGAATAAAACTCATACGGTGCTTTTTATCATCCCGGATATCGTAAACCCTTTTTGGCCGGAGGTGGCCAGGGGGGTACAGGATGCGTTGCGATCCGAAGGATTCGTGATGGTTCTCGCCAGCAGCGACTGGGAACAGAAAAACGAGGTGGAATACCTTAAAACAGCCGTCAAGCACCGATTCGACGGGATTTTGATCAATCCCTCCGGCATCTCTCCTCGTTTGCTTCAACAAACAGGGATTCCGGTCGTGCTCTTGGGTCTTAACGACCATTATCCCGGGTTCGACTCCGTTGGCAACGATACTCTTGAAGGCGTCAGACTGGCGCTGGATTATCTCTATGAGTTAGGCCATCGCCGGATCGCCCTGATCAACGGGCAATACCATTCGGGAGGCCATTCCTCTCGTCTGGAACAGTATTTGCAGTTTATGAAAGAGAAGGGGCTTCCGGACAATCCCGATTGGACCGTCAACTGCTTTTACGGTCAAGAATACGGTTATCAAGCAACCAAACAGCTCCTCTCCAAACCCGCCCCTCCGAGCGCGATCTTCGCTTCGAATGACATTTTAGCGATCGGGGCTCTAAAAGCCATTACCGACCAAGGCTACCGTTTGCCAAAAGACATTTCCTTAATCGGGATGGATGATATCTACCCCGTCTCGATCACCACTCCGCCATTGACAACAATCGCCAAATGTAAGTATGAAGAGGGATGGCAAGCCGCTCAGCTCCTTTTGCAAAGAATTTCCGGCAGGTCTTTTGCTACCCCTCGACGTCTGAGTTTTCCGCCCCGTCTCGTAATTCGGGAGTCCGTCGGAAAACCCTGAGCCGGCAACAGGATCGCACGGTTTTAAATCATGCTTCGACGGAAGTGTCGAACCATGATTGGCTGTCAGAATTGGGAACGTTACCAAAAACGAAGAACGGTTTCACTTTCGTCCCTACCCGTTCCTATATTGACTATCGGAATCAAAGGATTTTTCGGAGCCTATTCTACTAAAGGAGGAAACAGAATGAACGTCAAAAAATTATTGGTTTGGGTACTTTGTTTCACGCTTCTCTTATCGTTACCGCTTTTCGGGAAAACTGTCACGCTCACGCTACTCCAACAGGATGTGTCCCCACATAACGAGGAAGACGTGGCCTTTATGAACTATCTCACGGAAGGATTCAAGAAGGCGACCGGGATCGACCTTAAAGTTGAGATTGTCCCGATTCCCGCCGGAAACTACGCGGAAAAAGTTACCCTCCTGTTGGCCGGCGGCACCTACCCCGACATCATCTGGTGGCGGGATGACGCCGAATTGCCCTACGTCGATCAAGGACTGCTTTTGGACCTCTCCGGAAGGGTCAACGCTTCCGCTGTGTTTCAAGAGAAGATGCCGGACTGGAACAAGCAACGCATGGCCAACTTCCCTTACCTGCTTTGGATTTCGCCTCTACAAACCCGGATGGCTGTTGTTCGAAAGGAATGGCTGGAGGAGTCCGGAATCAATCCGGTGACCGTTGATGATTATTACAATTTATTGAAGTTTTTCAAACAAAAATCAGGAAAGTATGGCATCACGGTAACCAATGACTTGAGCCGATTGAATTGGATCTTTGACGCCGCTTTCGGTGTGAACCAAATGTGGATCAAGGACAATAACGGTAAGTGGGTTTTCTCGAAGATGACCCAAGGCGAGAAAGATAAACTGGCTTTCTACGCCAAGCTTTTTAAAGAAGGGCTTCTGGACCAGGAATTTATCACTGTCGGATGGCAAAGTATGGAAGACAAGTTCTATTCGAGCCAAGTCGGCATGCTCGTCGCTACCGCCGGTACCGTTATGGATCTGTATCAAAAACGTTTCTGGGACCGCGGTATCGAGACAGAGCTCGTCCCGCTTTATCCGCCAATCGGGCCTTCGGGAAAAGCGAACTTCACCGCTTTAAATCTCGACAAAGAAGCGCGTGGATATTCGATCACCGTTACCTGTAAAGAACCGGACATCGCTTTCAAATTCCTCGAATTTATGGCCACCGACGAAGGCCAGTACCTCGATCGCCTGGGAATGCCGGGCCGCGAGTACAATATCGTCAATGGTGAGATCGTAAAAACGGAGAGGGGTGAAGGATGGTGGCCCCGATTCTTCGAGGTTCCCACTTGGAATGCTCCGGTCGCACTATATGGAAAACCCGGAAAAGCCTCTCTGGAGATCGCGCATGCCCTGTTCGAGGGGGATAACTATTTCCTGATGCCCCAACGGTACGCCACGCAATGGGACGCGATGAACAATCTGTATAAAGAGTATTCGATCAAGATCGTGACGAATCAGTTCCCGATCGAGAAGTTCGATGAAATGGTGCAACTATGGTACAAAGCCGGTGGCGATCTCTATACGCAATTGGCGAACGAACACTTTAAGAACAAGTAATCCGATACGTGAGACCAGCGGGACGGCGCTTTCAACAGGTTCGTCCCGCTCATTTTCCAGACGAAAAGAAGGGAGACAGGATGCGTTTGCAGGATAAAGTAAGAGGGGCTCTGATAGGAGGAGCTTTAGGAGACGCGATGGGCGCTCCGGTAGAAAAGTTGAGCGCGGAAGAGATCCAACGCCTGTATGGGAAGGTGGAATCGCTCGATATTCCTCATTTCCGCGTGAAATCTCGCACCCACGGCAAAGGATACGGAAGGTTTACGGATGATACGCTGATGGTGATTCTGCTCTGTCAGGTTTACGAGGAGCTGGGGGGTCATCTCGACGCATATGCCGTGTTTCCGCTGGTGCGCAAGATGGTGTTCGAGGAGATATGGGTGCCCGAGTACCAAAAAAAGATGCCTTTAATCGAGCGGCTTTTTTATCCAGAAAAATATATTTTTTTAAGCAACTGCCTGGCGAACCGGGATCCGCGTTCCGGAGGCGTTGGCAACATGGTGAACTGCGGCGCGGCGATGTATCTATCTCCGGTTGGGTTGGTAAACGCGGGCGATCCTGAAGGGGCTTATCGCGAAGCGATCGCCTTCGCCTCGGCTCACCAGACCAGTTACGGATTGGAGGCAGCGGGTGTTTATGCCGCATGCGTAGCCGCGGCCATGACGCCTGAGATAAC
>JAAYCF010000168.1 GCA_012744415.1 Thermotogaceae bacterium | reverse complement strand
TTGGACTCTCGTCGTCTACATTAGAAGATCGATAGGCGGAACCTTTACTGGATAAATCGGATACTTGAAAAATCGAGAATGATTTTCGATCATCTTACTACTGCGAATCAAAAACGTTGAAACGCGTGTGATCGGCTATATATAGGTTTTTCGTGAAGCGCTTGCGATTTGTTAGCTGGGGTTTATCTGGAAAACCTATGCCCGACTTTAGTTTAATGTCGTAAAAATAAGGAACGCTTATAGAGGGATATCTGGTTATTGAAAACCGACGATGAACCGAGATAAAGTGGCTTATGATGAGCCGTTGACAGAGCGCCCAACTTGAGTTGGGCATGGTTTTGATTCGATTGTGGTTTCGTCATAAGAAATCGCCCCTATATCGAGACAATAACTTAAAACCGCTTAATAAGCCGAACTGAAGTCTCACCTATTGGAAAAACATAGCTGTGGCGCTCCGAGGCGCGAGACCGTTTTTTTCTCTAATCATTTCGACGCGAGTTAGGAAAAGCGCCTTATAGAAAATCGGACATTTTGTATGGGTTGATTCGGATCGTGAAGAAATAATTTCCAAGCGCGAAACCGCGAATCCGTAACGGATACCTATCGCGAGAGCGACAGATTGGACATTCCGGCTTTTTGTGATACAATAAGGCGGTTTCACCTCCGAGTTTAAACGCCTGCGAGACGGATATGGCTTTAAACCGGCGATTCATCCTGATTTCTACCACAGGGTAAGACTGGAAACGGTCTTGCCTCCCGAATTTGGAAAGGAGGAGAAATGAAACGGGTTATTTTTTGCGCGATCCTGTTTTGTTTTTTTGTTGTCGGTTTTTCGAATAACTTGACCTTCTATGTGAACGCGGCCCCTTATCGGACCCTTGCTTCCGATTCATCCTTAGAAGCTTCCTACGATCTCTCTTTCGAAGGAAGAAAATACGCCGCCATTCAGCTGAAAGAGCTTCTCCCGATTATGGAATCCGTCGATCGTCTGACCGTCGTAAATTCTTTGAATGGTCAAGAAACGGTTTACGATGCCATTCATCGCAGTATGCTGCCCTTTTTCGTGGTTCGCTCCCCCGATGAGCCCCGCACGTGGCTGTTTTTCGACGGCACGCACCTCTTTCCTTTTTATGGTCTGTCGCTTTCGGGCGTAGTAGCTCCAAAAGGGTCTTTAGAGGTATGGGTTTGTTGGGAAGGGGTTCCGGCCCTGAAAGCCCTGATCCAAAGGTTTTCGGATATCTACGGTATCCCCGTGAAGGTTCTTGAAGTGCCGAATACCGCGACCAAGCTGCTTTCCATGCTGAAAGCCGGAGGAAAGGTTCCGGATCTCGTGATGATTCAATGCGAAGGTTTCGAGGAGCTCGTGCTGTCCAAAGCCTTCCAGAATGTCGACGCGTTGTATGACGGCTTCGAAGCGTTGTACGCTTCCGATGTTTTCTCTATAGACGGTAAAAGGTGGGCTGTACCATTTTATGGAGATACCCAGCTCCTCTTTTACCGTAAAGACCGGATCCCCGAACTGCCGGATCCGTTGTCCCTCCATGCGCTCGAATCCCTCGCCTCTTCCCTCACCGATGGCAATTTTTTGGGGTTAGGCTGGAATCTGTATTCTGTGTATTGGTTTGCTCCCTTCCAGATCGGATTCGGAAAAAACAGCATTCTCGAACCAGACGGCAGCGTGAAGATACAGGATCAGGGGACGGAGAAAGCTCTGGCTTTCTTAAAATCGTGGGTGGATCGCCAGATCGCCCTTCCGCTGGAACGGGACGCGATGGTTTCGTTCTTTACATCCGGAAAGATCGCGATGATTTTAAGCGGCTCCTATTCCATACCCGGTTTTGAAGAACTGGGAATCCCTTTTGGCATCGCCTCCTACCCTTATGACTCCGAGACTGGCCGCTGGATCTCCCCGATGTTGGATTTCAAAGGATTCGGGATCACGCGGAAAACTCGCGAGCCTGTTTTGTCGATGGCTTTATTGGAGTATCTAACCGGACCCGGCGTGCAATCGGCATTTTGTATTCCTGTGAAAAAGATACCGGTTAACCGGGCGGTTCTTGCGGATCGGCTCGAATCGGGGGACGCGCTGTATCAACTTTATCAACACGCCCTGGATGTGGGGACCTTCGTACCGGCTTATAACGCCTATGATCTTTATAAGAATACACTATGGAAACTGTTGCGTTTCGTGTTTTTAGATCAGATGTCAATCCCGGAGGTTTTGGAAAAGGGGCAGCAAATTATCGACGCGAACATGCCGTAATCTTTTTTTGTGTGAAGCGCCGAAATTAAGTTAGGAATACTTCTAAAGGAAAAATACGAAAGACTCTATCCACGAAGGCGGCGAATGGAAAAGGAGCATCGCTCGAAGAAGGACTTGGAGCGCCTTTTTTGGAGCGCCGACATTTATGTCGGCATGGGTTTTACGATGATATGGAACCGATCCACGAAGGCGGCGAATGGAAAAGGAGCATCGCTCGAAGAAGGACTTGGAGCGCGACAGCTACGTGTTTCCAGTAGGTGCGCCTTCAGGTTCTCTTCATGGGGTCCTTACAGAGCATCATTTCGAATAAGCGGGTGTTTAACTACGTTCGTAAAATTACCCGGCAAACTAAGCCGACATAAATGTCGGCGCTCCGTATAACCCGCTTATGACGGGGTATAGTCGCGTTTTTTACGAAGTGACTAGCATCGGTATCAAAACAATCGTTCCTTATTTTTACCGTATTAGACTAAAGTCGTGCGCTCCAAAAAAGGCGCTCATAAGGGGTTATGACGCGATAATCAGTTTACAAGATTAGGAACCATAACAAGGGTTTTTTGCCCTGAAGCATAAAGGAGGATTATTTTGAGGAAAGCGTTGTTAATCAGTCTCTTGATCACTTTGGCAGTATCTTCTATGTTTGGTTGGCCCATTTCGCTGCAGGGGGTAAGAGAAGATACGGTCAGTGAAAGTTATTTTGATTCCATGAAGGAACACCTGACCCATTACATCGAAATCGGGATCACCGAAAAAAGCGGGTTCAACCGGTACCATGGGATGCCTCTTTGGCTTCTGATCGCTATGGTGGACGGCAACGACTCGGCACATCCATACAAATTCGACCTGGATCGATGGGAAGCCGGTTATGAAGTGACTTTGGTTTCTTCCGACGGATACTCGGTCACCTTCGACACCACCGAGATGCCTGTCGGGCAGTTGTACCTCGCCGATCGGAAGAACGGAGAGAAGATCGCTCCGTCTGTCGTAGGCAACGTTTCAACGAAGTATATGGTTAAGGATCTGGTCGCGATCGAGGTCATGATTCCGGATCTGATGGCGCAGCAAGAATCGCCTTATGCCTATGAATTGGAGTTTTCGATTGCTGGAACCCAGTACCGCTATTCTTTGGAAGAGTTAAAAAATTCCGAGTTCTATATCGAAAAGCCGGGACAATACACGACTTCGGCCGGAACCGTTTACGCCAGTGTCTATGGGGGTATCCCTGTTTACGATTTCTTGAAAAAGATAGCAAATGTCACTACTGAAGACACGTTGAAAGTGATCGCGCTGGACGGTTACGAGATGACTTATTCGATGACGGATATGGCGGACACTTCCGACGGCGTGTGGATCTTCGCCTTCATAAAAGACGGAGAGCCGATGCCGGAAGACCCGGGCCCTGTCCGAACCGTTAAGGTCGGAGACCACAACCCCAATATCGACGGCCATCTTTCGGCGAAGCTGGTCAAACGCGTCGAACTCGCGGGAAAGCCTTTCAAGGCTTATACTCTTTCGTTGAAAGGGCAGATGGACTTCGACCTCGATCGCCAAACGATCGAAAGCGGTGTCAGTTGCCATAAAAAAACGGTCACCTACAAATCGAAGTCCGGAACGGCCGAGTACACCGGCATTCCTCTCTGGAGACTACTCGCTTACTCGGACGACCCGTCATTGGCGCCTCACAAGCAGGACTCTTCGATCATTTCCTACAATCGAGATCTCGCGAAAAGCGGGTACTCCGTAAAGATCACCGCGCTGGACGGATATGCGATCACGCTTCGCTCTGAGGAATTGGACATGAACGACGATGTGATTATCGCGACGATCAAGAACGGGGAAGAACTACCCGAAGGGGAATGGCCGATGATCCTGGTTTGGCAGTTCGACAGCGATCGAATCCCGGCAAACATTAAAGGCGTGAAACAAGTGTCCAGCATCGAGGTTATAACTGATTGAAACGATTTCTAGTTCCCCTGCTGGGGGTAATCCTTCTCATGAGCTTCTTCCCCCTGGCGGTATCTTTTAAAGATTCATTCGTACACGATATTTACGGGGAAAAAACTTTCGCCGGGTTCGACAACTACGCTTACCTCTTTTCCGACCGGGGGTTCTGGCTTAGTTTAGGGATCACGGTGATCTGGGCGGTCGCGAGCACGGCTATCATGATATTCGGTGGCTTAAGCGCCGCCCTTTTCCTCTTTAAAAAAGGGCGGTTTCGGAAACTGGTTATTTTTCTTCTCTTCGTTCCTTGGGGAATTCCCGCTTACATGGCCGTCCCGATTTGGCGCGCCCTCATACACGGAAACAGTGGAAATTCTTTGCTAAAATTGTTGACCGGTATCTCGGTGAATCTGATCACCCAACCGGGCGGCGCTTTCATCGCCACCTTATGGGTGAGCTTTTGGATGGCCCTTCCATTTACCGCCTTCATCTTTGTCGGGCACCTGAAAAAGATCCCTCAAGATATTATCGACGCAGCCAAGATTGACGGGGCGAATCACAGACGCCTTCTTTCAGATGTCCTTCTGCCGCTCATGAAGCCGGCCGTGATCACGGTCACTGTCCTCAATCTCGTCAAATTCCTCAAAGACTTCACGGTTATTTTCCTGATGACCGGGGGCGGGCCCCCGATGCCGCAGTTAATTACCGAAAGGAGTATCCTCGGCGCGACGACCACCGCTGAGGTCTTTCTGTATGATTTGTTTGAAACGGCTCGGGATATTGGCATTCCCTCCGCTTTCTCGTTTATCATGGGCCTTTTGATTCTCACTATCATGCTCCTGTGGTACCGATCGCAGAAACGTACGAAAAATACGCTGGTCCCGATCTCAAAGATCCGACGATTGCCCTCCAAGGTTCCCAACGATCTTGTCAGGCGAGGAGCCGCTTTCGGACTGAATTTCGGCTCTTTTCCCTTGATTGCCCTCGTCAGCGCGGGAACGGTATTGAGCGTTTACGCGTTGGTATGGATGAGCTTTTCGAGAGTAGACACCACCTACATTGATACACTTTTTCCCCGGTTTTTCACCACGCAGAACTTTTCGGATCTCTTTGTGAAAGAGGGCATCCTCCGCTACTACGCGAACAGTCTATTGCTCAGCCTATCTTGCGCGTTGCTGATCCCCGTATTGACCTTCGGGGCTTCTTACGCGATGACCCGGATTTCACTCAAGAAGCAGACGACGATTCTTACGATTGTAAATCTTTCTACCGTACTCTCCGGTGTGCATTCGCTGATCCCTCTTTTCGTGTTTTTCAGGGTCTTTCAGCTGACGGACACTTATCTCCCGCTCATCCTCATTTACCTTTCTCACGCCATCCCCTTTTCCCTTCTGACCTTAAAAACTTATCTCGAGCACTTCCCGCCTTCTTTTTACGAGCTGGCGCGAATGGAAGGGATGCCGGAGCGGTCCTATCTGTGGAAAGTGCTCTTTCCGTTGAGCCTGTCCCCAATCGCCACTTCTATGATCCATACCTTCCTAAATGCCTGGAACGGTTTTCTCGCGCCGATGATCTTTCTCAACGACGACGCCAAATACCCGCTCAGCGTCAAGCTGTATACCTATGTGGGCAGCGTTTCTTCCGGCGATCCGAAATGGGGGTTGTTTAGCGCGGCCTCCATCCTGAACCTCATACTTGTCTTTGCTTTATTCGGCCCTTTACGCCGACCGCTCTTCCAATCTGTTTTATCCGAAAATGCGTCTTAGGAATATGAAGGAGTTTCCCTCATTAGGGCGAGTAGGCTCGTGTGTTATAATCGGGAAAGTCTGCGGGAAGAGTGGAAGAAAAAACCGCAAACCCAAAGGAGCGTTTGGTTGGTCTCATACTTGGGCGTACTTTTGAGCGGGATCGCAATGGGAATCGCGAACATCATCCCGGGGGTCAGCGGCGGGACGGTGTTAGTGATTCTGAAGGTGTATGAAAAGTTTGTGACCGCTCTCTCTTCTTTTCATTTGAAAGGAAAGGGGTTTTTATTCTCGCCGGAAGCCTGGAAGTTCCTGCTCGTACTGGGTACCGGCACGTTGATCGGTGTCTTCGGTTTCGCGCCGGTTATGGCGTTTTTGTTGGCCCGTTTCGAGTTATTGACCTACTTTTTCCTCATCGGGATCCTACTCTCCTCTCTCCTGTTCGTTATACGATCCGTTAGGATTCAGAGAAGGGTTGAAACAATCTGGATAGGGGTAGGCATTGCTCTTTTTGCCCTCGTTATCTGGGCGTCTGCGCGAATACCGTCAACCGCGGCGGCCGGTTCGGGAAATGCGCTGAGATTCTTTACCGGTGGACTCATCAGCGCTGTCTTTATGGTTTTACCTGGCATCAGCGGGTCGATGATGCTGATCATCTTCGGGCTATACAACGACGTCTTGGCCGCTATCAATCACCGCGAACTCCTTTCCATCCTGGTCATCGGTCTCGGCGTGATCGTCGGGATGTTGCTTTCGGCAAAAACCATTCACTATTGTATCAACCGTTTTCGGAACCAAACTTACTTTTTCGTGATTGGGTTGATGCTGGCTTCCCTTGTTCCCCTTTGGAAAGTCAATCCCAGCCACACAATTGTCGATATATCGCTGGGTGTCGGGTTCTTGATCCTTGGATTTTTCCTCGGATATAGGCTATCAAAAGGGCAGCGTGTCAAAACGCCGCTAATAAAAATTTCACCTCGTAAGGAGTGATTCCTTTGCCTGTAAAAAATGTGTTTTTAAGTAAAGTGAAAGAGATGGTTACCGGGATGAACGATCCCTTTGTGGAAGAGTTACGCTCCATCACAGGCCCCAAGCGGGTCTTCCCGATGAAAGCAAACGCAACGGTTCTGGGAAACGCTTTTGTGGAAAAGATCGAAAAATCTTATGAAGGAACCAACCGACCGCTGTTTCCGAAAGAGTTTTCATATGAATACCACCCCTTTCATTCCCAGATCAGCGCTTACGGTATCGCATTCGATCAGCCAAGCCTGCTCAACGAAGCCGCTCTGTTGTTCGCGCACGTTCGAGATTCCTTTTGCGATAAAAGGGGCGCCAAAGAGATCGCCACAGACGTTCTGATGGTTGTTTTCTGGGCGAACCTACTGATCGGATACTTCGAACATCTCGTGGAAAGCGAGTTGTACCGCAACAAACAGCTCCAGCTAACAAATTCAGACTATCTCACTCTCTGCCGGGAAGAGGAATTCCGTTCTATCCTCACAGATATGAAACTGGCTTATGCTTTCAAACACCTCTCTCTCATCTCTGCCTATTCCCGAATCCCGAATGGTAATCCCTTCGATTATCAATGGGTCTGTCGGTATTATTTGAGAAGGAAAATCGACGTGCTGGGTGGATCCGCCATGGATTACGTCGGGGAAACACGCTGGTATGACGGGTTGGAAAGACTGTTAAGGGCTCTAATTTCCAAAGATTCCTACAACAGTGTCCTCAAGCAGTTCCCGATGCGTGGAATCGACGAGCTCCACAATATCCCCGTTTACCTCGTCGTCGGAGATCAGATGCCTGTTTTCTCGACCACGATCAAATCCGCACCGCGAACATTGGATGACGTATTACGGGAGACCAAAGAAACGAACCAAAAGTTTTTCCGGGAAATTCTGCATATGGTGGAATTTTCTTTCGATCTCTCTGTCAACTTAGACCATGATGTGGGTTTCGTCATCGAATCGCCTGATGGAAAAACTTTACTCGAAATGTACCCCAGAACCCATACCCAATCCCTGCTTGCCCCTTTCTGCGATGTGATTGGCCTTCCAGAATCCGCTCTGGATGCCTTACGAGAAGAGGGACGTGAAGAATTGATCAAAGAGTTAATCCAATTGGGTTTCGAAATGGAAGCTTCCGGAAAGATGATCCTGGTTTTAAGCGAAAAGATCGGATGGCAGCGCTGGAACAGCACGCTTTCCTGCCTTAGAAGGATTCTGAAGATATAGCCGGCCGGTCGATTGGATCGTAACGCGAAAACGCTGAGAATAAACTCGTCCGCCACGGGGCTTGTGATACGGAATTGGCGCACCTTCTTTGTAGCGCCCAACTTAAGCTGGGCATAGGAGCCGTTTTTTTCGATAAATTGTCGGCCTCTTCGACGCCGCTATACTAATAAAGCATGCTCGACAAAAGTCGAGCGCTCCATATCGCCAAGGATCTCTGTCCCTATCGTTGGGGGTTCCCTATCCTTCGCCACTCCATATCGCTAAGGAGCGAAATTCGCAGCGCATTCCGGGTTTATCGGCAACAAAAGAGGTTCGGAACGGTAAGATGCGTGTTAAGAATAAGAAAGGTTACTCTTCCGAGTCTTGTAAGTCTAAGGTTTTCTTTTCTTTCTTCACTTTTTCTGTCAATAAATGCGCCAACCGCGTGGGTTCTGGCAAGCGTTGTTTGTTCACGCATGACAAGACAAGACGTATGGAATCTTCAAGCGTGATGTAGTTTCCTTGAGAGATATACAGCGGCGCAGAGGTTTCTTTCGTGCAAACGGTCGCCCCGATTACGTGCCGATCCTCGGGATGGAGTAGCGGATGCCACTCTCCTTTCTTAACCGGCGTTTGTTCTTCGATGCCAAAAAGCTTCGATTTAGCGACGCCAATCG
>JAAYCF010000167.1 GCA_012744415.1 Thermotogaceae bacterium | reverse complement strand
GTCTATATTTCCCTTGACGAATTGTTGCCGACTGCGGAGGAATTTGGAGAACACCATTTAGCGATCGGCGGGCTTATCGCGGGAATGATCACGATGGCGGTCAGTCTCTTGCTGTTTATCTGAGCTTAAACCCTGGCTTTGACCGCATCGTCTTTAAAAGCCTGAACGGTTTCGCCGGAGCGTTTACACACTTAAGGACGTCAAACCTTTGGGAAGGATCGTGTGGCGATTTCAGAAGATTTATACTATAGAAGTGCCGGTAAAGTACGGGGAAAAAGCGCTTTTCTAACTTTGAATCGTCTGCAAAATCTTTTTCAGTTTTTCTAAGGTCTCTTCGAAGACCGCTTTGTCAGAAACTTCTTGCCGTAGGAATCCATTGATTGTGAGGATATATTTTTTCGCTTGGTCAATCTTGGTATCGCTACCTTCCTTATAGGCGCCGACATCGATAAGATCTTTGGCCCCGTAATAAGTTGAGATCAAGTCTTTTAACGTCCGCGCGGCTTTCAAATGCTCTTTATCGGCCACTTCCGGCATCAAACGACTGATACTGGCCAAAACGTCGATCGCCGGAAAATGGTTGCCTTCAGCCAACTTCCGCGATAGGATGATATGTCCGTCGACGATCCCGCGAACCGTATCGGATATCGGTTCGTTGAAGTCGTCTCCTTCCACCAAAACGGTATAGATGCCGGTAATGCTCCCCTTATCCGAGTTGCCCGCCCTCTCCAGCACTTTCGGCAATCCGGCAAAGACGCTCGGAGGATACCCCCGCGTCGTGGGAGGTTCTCCGATCGCCAGACCCAGCTCCCTTTGCGCCATAGACCATCGGGTGAGAGAATCCACCATCAACATCACATTCAAACCCCGGTCTCGAAAGTATTCGGCAATCGATGTGCTGGTGTAGAGCGCTTTCACTCTCATCAGCGCCGGTTGATCCGAGGTGGACACGACAACCGTGCTTCGCCGCAATCCCTCTTCTCCCAAGTCCCTTTCGATGAACTCGCGAACCTCTCGGCCCCGCTCGCCAATTAAGCCGATCACATTGACATCGGCGCGAGTATTGCGGGCAATCATCCCCATCGTCGTGGACTTTCCCACTCCGCTACCCGAAAATATCCCGATGCGCTGGCCTTGTCCTAACGTGGTAAAGGCGTCGATGGCGCGAACGCCAACCGGCAGCGGCTCTTTGATTCTGGCACGAACAAGCGGATTTGGAGGAGAATTATTAAGCGAAACGTAACTTTTCGGAAAGAATGGTTTCCCGTCGATAGGGCGGCCGATACCGTCGAAGACTCTGGAAAGCATGTCTTCCCCGACGCCCACGTCCAGCGTGTGCTTCGTTCCGGAAACGGGACATCCCAGAGAAACCCCTTCAAACTCTTCCAGTGGCATCAGGATGATCCGGTTGTCTTTAAACCCAACGACTTCGCAAAGGATCCGAGCGCCGCCCAGATTTCTGATCACGCAGACTTCGCCAAGGAATACTTCCGGACCGGCGGATTCAATCGTCAACCCGATTATCTTCTCTACCTTGCCGTTCAACGTAATAAAGTCCGTTTGACTCAAGGCCTCTTGCAACCACTGTACCGGGGCGAAGACTTCCAACTTCATAGGTTTTCGTTCTCTAGCGCTTGAGAAACGATCTCCTGGAATAATTGATACTGGCTTTCGATCGTCGCGTCAAAAGTACCGAAATCCGTATCGACTAAAATGCCACCGGGAGCAATTTTGGGATCAGGCCGAAACTCGACATCCGGAAGGACGGTTTTCACACTTTGAAGCAGTGCCGGGGGGAAATGCTCCAGGTTTTTGGGATTGAAGCGCATCAGCACTTTTTTATAGTCGACGACACGTTGCACCAGTTCATGGATCTTGTGCTCGAATACTTCTTCTTCTTTTTTCTCTAAGATAATAAACAACATCTTTTCCACGACTGTTTTCGCCAAAAGGAAGATCTGTTGGGAACCGAGGGTAACGAATTCGTCTTTGTTCTTCTGAAGGTTTTGCTGAAGCGCTTGAACGGAGCGGACGGCGGCATCGAATTGGTTCTTCCATTTTTTTTCTATCTCTTGTTCTTTACTTTTGAGCAGCTGATCCATCTCCGCTTTTTTTTGATCCGCCTGCTTTTGGGCCTCTACGATCTTGGCTTCCGCTTCGACACGAATCTGTTCGGCTTGCCTTCTTGCGTCTTCGATGATCGAGCGGGCTCTCTCTCTCGCCAAGGTTACTTCCGGATGGATCTCGATCAGTTCTTCCGTTTTCTTCTCGTCAAGCTCGTCCGACGGGTGATCAGTTTTTTCATCTGTTTGCGCGGATTCTCCGGAGTTGATCTTTCTTCTCTCTTTTTCGTCGATGGTTACGAGGGTGCGCTTGATCAGGTTATACAATGAGCTCCTCTCCTCCACCGCGGGCGATGAATATCTCACCGCTTTCCTCCAGCCGGCGGATGACGTTGACGATCTTTTGCTGCGCTTCCTCTACATCAACCACCCGCAAGGGGCCCATAAACTCGATCTCTTCTTTAAGAAGCTGTCCCGCTCGTTTGGAAAGGTTGTTCGTGATCTTGAGCATAATCTCTTCGGAAGACCCTTTTAAAGCGCGGCTCAAATCTTTCGTGTCCACTTCTCGGAGCACCATCTGGACGGATCGGTCATCCAGTTTGACGACATCTTCAAACACGAACATATGCCGCCGTATCTCTTCGGCTAATTCGGGATCGGTTTCAGAAAGTTTATCCAAAATCTCCTTTTCAGTCGTACGATCGAGGCTGTTCATAAACTCGACGACGGTATCCAACCCGCCTACCTGAGCGAAATCCTGAGTCACAAAGGTCGAAACCTTGCGTTCCAACACGCGTTCCACTTCACGAACCACCTCGGGATTCGCTTTATCAAGCATGGCGATACGCTTCACCACCTCCGCCTTCAAACCCTCCGGAAGGGAACCGATAACCTGGGCCGCCTGTTTTGGAAGCAAGTAGCAAAGAATCAACGCGATCGTCTGCGGGTGTTCATTCTGCAAAACGTTCACCAACTGCATCGGATCCGTCTTTTTCAAAAAATCGAAGGGTTTCACCTGGAGATTGGTCGTCAATCGCTCAAGGATATCCAAAGCCTTCTCGACACCGACCGCTTTTTCCAGCATATCTCGCGCATACTCGATCCCCCCGGATGCCATAAACTCCCGGGCGCGAAAGTTCGTGACGAACTCCGACAACACTGTTTTTTTCTCATTGTCGTTCACTTTTTCCAGTTTCGCCAACTCCAAGGTCAGACGTTCGATATCTTCATCGCTCATATGCTTAAGAATCTTCGAGGCTTTCTCCGAACCCAGCGTCAGCAACAGGACAGAAGCTTTCCGTACACCTGAATACGAACTTTCCGCCATTCTCTCTCCTTCGATCCTGAAAGGTTGCCTTTTTTCCGATTGGCCTTCGTTTGTCTCGCAGTCTGGAGAAAGCCGATCGGTGAACTTAGGACATTATAGCACGAATCGGAGGACTATTTCGTGTATTTCATCCGATATTCGCCTAATTAACATATATTATATCCCGATCATTAACATATTAAAGTGTTTGCGTTGTTCACTCGGAGAGGAAAGCTTCCATCGCACGCAATGCCCGCCCCGACTTAAGCGACCGTATCTCTTTCTTTTTCCCTTTTACGGGCGGGAGAATTCCGAAATTCGCGTACATCGGACGGAGGGGATCGGCTTGCGTGATATAGGCGATCAACGCGCCGACCATCGTTTCAATGGGGTAATCCAATAACGGTTTCCCTTGTATCCGACGTAAGACTTGCCCCGCGACGACCAGCCCGCTGACCGCACTTTCCATATACCCTTCCATGCCGCTCATCTGACCGGCGACAAACAAGTTGGGCCGTGTTTTTGATTCCAAATGGGCGTCGAACAATTTCGGGGTATTGAGATAGGTGTTCCGGTGCATGACCCCATAACGAACAATCTCCACTTCTCTTAGAGCGGGGATCAGTCGCAGCAACCGTTTCTGCTCGTTCCATTTCAAGCGGGTTTGGAAACCGACCAGGTTGTAGAGGTTTTTCGCCGCGTTCTCTTGCCGTAATTGAATCGCGGCGTAGGGTTCGCGGTTCGTTTTAGGGTCGATCAGCCCAATAGGCTTCATTGGCCCGTACCGGAGAGCATCATATCCCCCTCGCGCGATCTCCTCGATCGGTTGGCACCGGTCGAACAAATACTTCCGTTCAAAATCCGGAACGGCTATTTTTTCTGCTTCGATCAGTGCGCGGTAAAATCGACCGTAGAGCTCCTCGTCAAGCGGAAGGTTCACGTAGGCGCCGCCTTCTTCCTCTTTATAGCGATCGGCTTCGAAAGCGCAAGAGAAATCGATCGTTTCGCTATCAACGACCGGCGCGACGGCATCAAAGAAAAAGAGTTCGGTCGTGCTCATAAACCGCGAAAGCGTCCGCATAAAGCGTTCGGAAGTCGCAGGGCCGGTACAGATCATCACGGCTGTACGCCTAAAGTCTTCTGAGTCCAGTTGGGTATATTCCTCCCGAACAAGCCGGATCGAAGCGGTGGTAACACGCTGGCCGATCAGTTCGGAAAATTGTTTGCGGTCGACTGCCAAGGCCGATCCGGCTGGTACCCGGCACGCTTCTGCGATCTCCAAAAGGTGGCTCTTCAGAAGCCGCATCTCTTCCTTTAACAAACCGGAAGCGGTATTCGGATCCGTTGACTTTAATGAGTTCGAACAGACCAGCTCGGCGAGATCGCCTGTGGCATGCACCTCGGTTGAACACGCCGGTCTCATTTCATAAAGCGTTACCGGTACGCCGTGATCGGATAGGAATAGGGCCGCTTCGCAACCGGCCAAACCCCCTCCGATAATCTTAACCTGTCCGATCATCTTCTGCCCCCCGGAAGTGCTTCTTCATCGTCAATCGGTTACCGCAGCCGTTATCGCGCGGGGAATAGATGACCTCATCCATCATGCTTTTGATTATATAAACTCCTAATCCGTGATCTTTCAAATCATCCAAATCACGCGAGAGGATCGTATCCGGGCAGACCGTCTTTCCCGAATCCTCCAGGAGAAAGGTGCAACGGCGATCTTCTTCCTCCCACAAAACGGTCAGTTGGACAATTTGCGAGGCGTCAAACCGGTAGGTATGTTTGATGACATTGACAACGGCCTCGCTGAGGGCGAGTTCGGCATCGAAAACCTGAGCCGCGCTGATGTTCTTCAACTTAAAAAAAGATCGAAGTGCCCCTCGCATCACACGGATATAGTCGATGATTGCGTTAAATTCGATAAACAATCGCTCCGTCAAATCTCTCTCCCACCCGGCGCCAAATTCCGGCAAAAGTTAAAAATATACTCTTGAGCGTACCCCGCGTATTCTCCAAAGGCGGTTTGGCCCCAAGTTGCCAATTGGTCGTGAGCGCCTTCGATGTCGAATACCTCTTTTATCCACCGAGAGATCCATATATCAACCGGAAATGCTTTCAAGACAGAGTATCCAAATAATAGGATACAATGAGCGACCTTATAACCGATCCCGGGAAATGTCAATAAAAACGATAGTTTGCGCTCGTAGGTTTCCGTTCGGAGCGAATGGAAATCCGATTCGCTGAACCTCCTCACCAACTGACAGAGCCACGCGCTGCGATACCCAAATCCCAGGCGTTTATAATCTTCCTCGCACAGCAAAGCCAAGGTTCCTTTTTTGGGAAACCGGTAAAACGACTCTCCATCATAGCGGACCTCGTTTTCCGGGAACAACCGACATAAAGCGTCCAGTTTTTTTTCCAAAGCGGGGATATTGGTTTGCGTCGATAATAAAAAACTAACGGTGACTTCCCACACATCTTGCCGGAGAATTCTTAAACCAAGACTTTTCGAAAAAATCTCCTCGAATTTGAGTGCGAACCAATTATACCCGTTTTCTCTCAGGTTCGATAAGATAGACTCACGAATCGTACTCAAAGAGTCATTAAGTCCGAAATAACGCTCGATTTGGAGCCGATTTTCCCCCTCGTAGTCGGCGGTAGTACGAACCGAGTCACCGGGTATCCGAAGCGTCCTGATCGTTTTATTCGATTCATCGTACTCGATTCGATAAAGGTTGTCGTTGATAAACCCGAACCAATGCTTCCCGCGTTTTTTCCATCGGAAAGCTTGTCCGCAGTTCAGACAATAATCAAGATGGAAGGGCACCTGTATTTTCCAGCTTTCTTGTCGTTCGTCTCTCATTGTCATCCCACTTGGGTAGAACCCGGTTGCCCGTTAGAATCGTCTAATGGCAAGGAGTAAGGGCAACCGCAGTAGGTTTGACGGTAAAGCCCCAGCTCACGCGAGTACCGTACGCTTTGGTCAAACCCGCCCTCCCTTCGGAAGGGTTCATAAAAAAAGGAGATCTTTACCTCTCTGCCGATTCGATATCCGATCACCTCTATCATTCTCAGGTCTTTCATCCGACTGGTAAATAGGGAAGTGGAGTACCATCCGAATCCCAACGCTTTCGCCAGAACTGCCGTTCTCCGCAGATTCTTCGCAATACACAGTCTGCACCGCTGTCCGCCTTCGGGTTCCTTTTCGTATCCCCGTGTTAACCCCATCCAGTTTTCGCAATCATATTCGCCTTCGTTCAGCGGAAAATCCCATACCCGCGCGAGAGTGCGCGCAAACGAAAGTCGTTTCCGATATTCTGTTTCGGGAAAAATGTTCGGATTATAGAAGTACCCTTCGACCGTAAACCGTTCTTTGAGCTTTTGGAAGGCGACAGTCGCGTCCGGGGCGCAACAAATATGCAAGAGTAAACGTTTCGTCTTCATCGGCGACCTTCTACCGCTTCGAATCGATGAGGATGGTGACGGGTCCGTCGTTCAGCAGATCGATCGCCATCATGGCGCCAAAAACCCCCATGCTGACAGAAACACCGTGGTCGGCCATCCTTCGACCACATGCGTCATAGAACGCCTGCGCCTTCTCCGGTTTTGCCGCCTCGGAAAAGGAAGGCCTTCTCCCTTTCTGAGCATCTCCATATAAGGTGAATTGGGAAACGAGAAGGATGGATCCACCCGTGTCTTTCACAGAAAGGTTCATTTTTTCGTTTTCATCTTCAAAAATCCGCAAATGGACTATTTTTTCGACCATCCATTCCAGGTCGGCGGATTCGTCGGACTCCCCGATTCCGAGAAAGACCAACAACCCCTGTCCGATCGATGACACCAGTTGGCCGTCGACCGTCACGGACGCATGTTTCACGCGCTGCAAGACCGCTTTCATCCTTCACCTCTGGTTCGGTACACGTTGACAATACCGTTTTGTTTTCTCCAATACTCCATCATCTCTTCAAGCTGCGCCAAGGATTTCACGTAGATCGAGAGGCGGTAGGTCATATGGTTGATCTCATCGAATTTTGTGTTGACTTCGGTAATTTGATAGCTCCGCTCTTTGGCCGACTGGCAGATGCTTTTCAGAAGATTTCCCGAATGATCGTTGCTTTCCAGGATAACCTGGGTCATATACCGCTCCTGCTCCGTGTTTCCCCACTGGACAGATACCAATTCCCCCATCATAATCTTTTCGACGTTAGGGCAGTTATCCTGGTGGATCGTGATTCCTTTTCTGCTAATGACTCCTACGATCCGGTCTCCCGGAACGGGAAAGCAGCATTTCGCCATCTTCACTTCGATACCGAGCTGACCATCCACGACGATGGTTTTCGATTGGACCTGTTTTTTGTCGGGTTGCCCTAAAGCAGGAGGGGGTTCCTCAGCTGGCGGTTGGAATAAAGCGGCGATATCTTCTGCGCTGTGCTCCTTTTCTCCAATCCGAAGCAAAAGGTCTTTTTCGTTGACTTGCCGGTCGGTGCCGAGATACTGCTTGAGCTCGTCGGACTCCAACAGATCTTCCATCGACTTCTGCAATTTTTTCGCAACTTGCCGAAGAATGTCCTTGCCTTCTTCGATCAACACCTGGGCGTCTTTTTCTTTGAAGAACCGGCGGATCTTGGCGCGCGTGCTGGAAGATTTCGCATATTTAAGCCAATCCAAGCTGGGACCGGGATTGTTCTTATTCACGATGATCTCGACGATATCTCCGTTCTGAAGCTCATAACCGATCGGGACGATCTTGCCGTTGACCTTTGCGCCCGCGTAGTGATGACCGACCTCGGTATGAACGGAATAGGCGAAGTCGATCGTGGTCGCCCCTTTTTGCATATGCTTCAGCTCCCCTTTGGGAGAGAAGATATAGACATCTTCGAGCTGAATTTCTTTCTGGAACTCATTCAGGCCGGTAACGCCCTGCTCGTAATCCTGATGCCATTCCTGCAGCTTTTTCAACCAAGTTTGCTGGTACTTCTGCATCTTCCCTTCTTTATAGATCCAGTGGGCGGCTAAACCGAACTCCGCTTCATTGTGCATTTCCTTGTCGCGTATCTGTATTTCGAGGGGTTCCCCCCGATGCGTGATGACCGTCGTGTGCAAGGAACGATACCCGTTCGATTTGGGGGTAGCGATGTAATCTTTCACTCGTCCCGGAATCGGTTTCCAAAGATTATGAACCAACCCCAGTACATAATAGCATTCTTTGTCGGTGTTGGTGATGACGCGAACGGCGATGAGATCATAGATCTCATCAAAGTTCTTCCCTCTTTCGTTCATCTTTTTCCAGATGGAGTAGAAATGCTTCTCCCTACCGGATATCTCGCATTGGATGCCATTTCTCGCCAACGTCAATTGAAGCACGCTTAAGTATTCTTGCGCGATCAACTCCCGATCGGCGCGTTTTGAATCCACAAGTGAAGCGATATGCGCATACTCTTCCGGGTAGAGGTATTTGAATGAAAGGTCTTCCAGTTGCCACTTAATCGTGTAAATACCCAATCGATGCGCGATGGGCGTGAAGATCTGCAGGGTTTCTTTCGCTTTTTTCTTCTGCGTTTCCGGGGATTGAAACTCCATCGTTCGCATATTGTGTAACCGATCGGCCAGTTTGACCATGATCACGCGGATGTCTTGGGACATGGCGAAAAACATCTTCAATACAGTTTCCGCCTTCTGGTCAAAGTTCTTCTGATCGATCTTAAGGCGGTCGATCTTGGTCACCCCATCGACAATACGGGCCACCTCTTTCCCAAAACGTTGTTCTATCTCCAGCAGGGGAGTCGCCGTATCCTCGACGACATCATGCAACAGACCAGCTTTGATGCTAACGGTGTCGAGCTTCATTTCGGCAAGTATTTGAGCCACTTTAAGGGGATGGATGATGTAGGGTTCTCCACTTCTCCGAAACTGTTCGGCGTGTTGAAGTTTCGCGAACTCGTAAGCTTCGAGAACACTCTTCAGTTCTTCCTCGGTGTAATTTTTATACAAAAAACCGAAGACTCTGCGCATCTCCTCTGGCAAATTAGCCGTTCGTAAGCGCTCCATCCTCACTCCTTTCTTTATTGCCTCGATTTTACCATAAAGAGGAATACAAACGATGGGTAGTGCGAGGCATCCTCAGTCCGTAGGGTTGAAGCGGGGAACTTTCGCGATTTATGTTAAAATTAAGAGTCCGATCGAACAATACGGGGGTGACAGTGGTATGTCCTGGTTTCAAACGCAAAAAATGATGAGAAAGGTTCTCTTCTCTCTGCTGCCCATCGCGGTCTTTTCGATTTACGCCTACGGATACCGGGTTCTCTGGCTTGGCCTTTTTGTCTTTTCCGCCGGAATCCTGACCGAATGGCTGATGGAACGCCGTCACAAAAAAAAGGTGAGCGAGGCGGTGTTGGTGACCTGTCTGCTTTTCACCCTCTCACTGCCTCCCGGAACACCCTGGTGGGTCGCCGTTGTTGGGATCGTGTTCGGCGTTTTTTTCGCCAAAGAAGTCTACGGTGGCTTTGGACGCAACATCTTTAATCCCGCCATCGTCTCGAGGTTATTTGTCTATCTGACCTTCCCCAATCTCCTGACGACCGGATGGATCGCCGCCGGCCACTTCGGCGCAAATCCCGTGACGTCCGCCACCCCGCTAACCCTTCTCAAAAGCGGTAAAATTCCGGAACTCGCTGATCTTTTCTTGGGCTTGCGCGCCGGTTCGCTTGGCGAGGGTCCGATTTTTTTGATCCTTATCGCCGCGGTCTATCTCATCTGGACTAAAACAGCCTCTTGGCGCATCATGCTTTCCACGCTTCTCTCCGGGTTGCTCCTATCTTCTCTCTTTGAATGGCTGAAGGTGCCGGGAGCCCTAAACGCGCTACCCGCTATCTTATCGGGCAGTTTTCTGTTCGTTACCGTCTTTATGGCGACCGACCCCGTCTCAGCCCCGAAGAAGACGGCTTCTTTATGGGTTTATGGTTCGATCATCGGAGTCACTTCCGTTCTCATCCGCACCTTCTCCTTTTTCCCGGAAGGGATGAGTTTTGGCATTCTGGTTGGCAATACCTTCGCCCCGCTGTTGGATCTGATGTTTTCGAAAAAGAAGGCGGTGGTCCGTTCATGAAACGGAGCCTCTCTTCTCTTAAAGACAGCAAAGGCTACCTGGTCGGGTTCGCCGTCATCGTTACCTTCGCCTTCGTGCTCCTGCTTTCTTTCGTGAACGAGCTGACGAAAGATCGCGTCAAAAAAAATCAGGAACTCTTTCTGATACGCGCCGTTCTTGAATCGATGCGTATACCCTATCGAAATGATCAAGACGCCTTGATGACGTTTCAAACCCGGATCACAGTAGAAGAAATCCAAGGGCAACAAATTTTTATTACGAATCCCCCCGAAGAAAGGAAATATGCGATCCTGTTTTCCGGAAACGGCCTTTGGAGCATTATTCAAGGCGTTCTTGGAGTCGACGCGAAGTTCGAGCGCGTGACGGGTTTATCTTTCGTGGAGC
>JAAYCF010000166.1 GCA_012744415.1 Thermotogaceae bacterium | reverse complement strand
CTGTGGATGACTTGGCGATGCAGGAATACTATGAAAACAACAAAGAATCTATCATATCGGCCAATGAAAAGGTTTCTGCAAAACACATCCTGGTAGAAACCCTAGAGCAGGCGGAAACCATCAAGACCGATATCCTCGGCGGAAAGATCACCTTTGAGGAGGCGGCCGCCACCTACTCTCTCGATCAGTCGAACAAGGACGACGGCGGGAATTTGAATTGGTTTACCCGCGGCGAGATGGTCGCTCCGTTTGAAGAAGCCTGTTTCACCGCCCCTCTTAATGAACTGTCCGGACCCGTCCAAACGGACTACGGATACCATTTGATTATTGTGACCGGCAGACAGGCGTTTTCGTCCTTTGAAGAGTTCAAAGCCTCTGAATCATATGAGACCGAGAAGCAGAGCATACAAACGCAGGCCGTTTCGGAATGGATGCCGAACTACCTGGTGGACAATCGGATCGAATTCGTCTTTAACGGAACGATGGGAAGCCTAAACACCTTTTCGAAGCTGTATCCTGTAGCGGCGCAATCCGGCGATTATGCCCCCGTCTTCGACTTCCTGAAAACCTACACGCCGGTCGACCCGGATGGCATGGTTTTCCTGGAAGTCTGCTATCAAAGCATGCTTGCCCGAAGCGATCAATTGCCGGGATTGATGGATGCCAGTCAAAAAGCGTCAATGCTGCAAGCGCGGCTCGATAACCTGAAGCTGCTTTCTTTAGAAGAGGCCTACACCTTAGCCGCACTCAGCAGATATTACAGCCTGAACCCCTCCGATACGCGGATGGCGATCCGATTTTTGGGCAAGTATATCGATCAGGCCTTGGAACTGTCTTTAGATGAGACCATTATGGCCTATTACGGCGCTGAGATCAGAAACGAGCTGACCCAGGCCTACCCCTATCTCGAAAAGATCGCCGTGGATGCCAACGCGGACGTACGAGATCGCGTGGTGGCCTACACCTACATGATCCGTATCAATAATTTGGTGGAACAGAAAGACCTGAACCAAGGCCTGTTAGCAAAGATTCTGGAGATAGACCCAGGGAATACGGACGTTTTGAATTTCGTGCAACCTTAGCCTCTTCAGAGAGATTGAAATGGAAAGAGCCGCTCTTGCGGCTCTTTTTTTGGAAATCGCCGAAAGTTGTTTCGATAGAGCCAATATATGATATAATCTAGCCAGTAAAGATTTGACGTTATCGTTATCGACTTGAATAAAATAATGAACGTAAAGGTGAATGGTTTTGAACAATAAGCGGTTGCTGCTAACCGTTTTGTTTTTTTTATGTACGGTTGGTTTTTTATTCGCGAGATCGATTGTGGTCGTAGACGTTCCGTATTATCCGCCGTACATATTCCTGGACGAACAAGGAACCCCTCAGGGGATTACGGTTGAACTTTGGCAACTATGGGCTCAAAAAACGGGACAATCAATCCAATACCGGTTTTACCCCACCTTGGACGAAGCCTTCGAAGCGGTTCTAAGTGGCGAAGGCGATGTGATCAACTCCATCTTCTATTCCGAAGAACGTTCCTTTCTCTTTGATTTCGTCTATCCTGTCGATTCGGAACCGACTTGCATCTTTTATCCGAAGAGCTTTCGCGCGATCGACAACCTGAAAGATTTAGAAGGATTCAAAGTGGGTGTTGTCAAAGGGGAAGCGATTATAGAGCATCTGAATGCTGTCACCGATGCGGTGGGCTTGACCATTTACAACGATTGGGAGACCTTGATTAAATCGGCGGTGGAAGGTCGACAGGATCTTTTTATCTGTGACAAGAACATTGCCCTCTTCTACCTGAAGCGATACGGGAAAAGCGACCGGTTTGCCCACTCCAAACCGATCTTGCCCCCGCAAGAGCTTTTTTGGTGCGTTAAAACCGGTAACAAAGAGTTAAGCCGCCTCCTCCTCGCGGGCTTGCAATCGATTTCGACCGAAGAAAAAGAGGCGCTTCTCTGGAAATGGAAAGGAGAAAAACCGGTTTCAAGGGAAACCTTGAAATGGTTGGTTTGCGGCGGGGCTTTCGGGATCATCACGATATTGGTGATCTTGTTGTGGAACTACCGATTGAAACGCATCGTCAAAAAGTCGACCCGCGAGTTGGTCGAAGCGAAAGACCGGATTGAAGATTACAATTGTCAACTGTCGGAAAGCAATCGTCGCCTCGAATCGATGAATCTACAATTGCTAGGAGCCAACGAAGATCTCTTGAGCAGCAACACACAGTTGAAAGAAGCGCTCCACGAGATCGCGCTAACCTCCAATAACCTTTTTGATGTACTCGAATTGAGTCGGCAACTCTCCCGAGAAACCAATCACGCGCAATTCTTCAGCCGCTTGCTGGCCTTAGGATTGAAAATCATTCCCGACGCCAAAAAAGGCAGCATTAGCTGTATCGAGAACAATCAATGGATTTTCAAAGCGGTCTACGGTTATCCCGAAACCTTACCCAAACTGCGATTGCCGGCGGATATATTCAAACCGGCCCCTTCGGATGGGCAAATCGTGGATATTCATCGTTACGACTCGGAGAAACATGTTCCGGAACTCTTACTCCAAACGACGGTAGGCATCAAAGCCTCCCTGATGGTGGGTATTTACTCCGAAGACCGATTTTACGGTAACATCAGCTGGGACTTTTTCGAAGAGGTGAAAGCGTCCAATACCTTGATCAGAACTGGCGTTGCGCTCGGAAAGATTGCTTCGGCGCTTATCACCATCTGGGATCACCACGGGGAGCAGGAAAACTTTCAGAATACAATCATCCAAACCTTGGTCAAGGCGATTGAAATCCGAGATATCTATACCCGTGGCCATTCAGAGCGGGTAGCGGTTTTAGCCCGAAAATTCGCCCAACATATCGGCGCCGATGAGAGCACACGCCAGCTGGTATACTGGGCCGGCATCCTTCATGATATAGGAAAAATAGGTATCTCCGACCTCGTCTTGAACAAACCCCTTCCACTGACCGATGAGGAGTTCTTGACAATCCAGACACATCCGGTTCAGTCCGCGAGACTAATCGAAGAGAGCAACCTTCCCCGCGAGATTATTCCGATCGTTTTATCGCATCATGAGCGTTGGGACGGGAACGGATATCCGCACGGACTTTCGCGAAAAGACATCCCGCTGGAAGCCAGAATCATCTCTCTGGCGGACGCTTACGATGCGATGACTTCCACACGGGCTTATCGTCAAGCGTTGGACACCGAGCGCGCCCTGGAAGAGATCATACGGAATTCGGGAGCTCAGTTCGACCCGACCTTGGTCCGCGCCTTCATCGATATGTTCTATTTTAAGGAAGCTTCTTCCTAAGGCTTATTGAACCCTCCGCCATGATCGAACCGCGCTGCCCACGGACAATTCTTACCGCACCGGTTTCTCGGATTCGCTTTTTTTCAAAACATGATATAATATGACCAGAATTATGGTCATATTGACAGGTGAACCGTGAGAAAGCTATCGGATTTAGAATTTTATACGCTTGCCGATGCAAAAAAGGAATTTTCCGAAGTCATACAGAAAGCGAAAGAGCAGGAGATCGTGATCACGAAAAACGGGAAACCCGCTGCGATGATCGTCGATTTTCGGCGATATGTCAAGGTTATGGATTTTCTATCGGAAGTTTATGACTTGTTTCTGATGGACATCGGGATTTCTGCGCCCGGCTTTCCTTTGGAAAAGCACACTTTGGATGAACTGATACTGAATACGAAAGAAGACCGGGAAGACGTAGAGGGATAGTTTTATCTTGAACATACACGGGAGGTAAGAGAATGGCGCAAGTCATTTTGGAGAATGTGACGAAGAGTTATGACGGGAAAGAAAAGGCCGTCAACAGTGCCAATTTTATCGTCGAAAACGAGGAATTTGTCGTTTTACTAGGTCCGTCCGGCTGCGGGAAAACGACCACTCTCCGGATGGTCGCGGGTTTGGAGGAGATTACCTCGGGAACGGTCAAAATCGACGGGCGGATCGTCAATGACGTGGAACCCAAGGATCGCGATATCGCAATGGTTTTCCAAAACTATGCGCTATATCCGCACATGACGGTGTTCGATAACATGGCTTTTGGGTTGAAGTTGCGCAAATTTCCGAAAACCGAAATACAAAGCCGTGTGCAGGAAGCCGCGCGGATCCTGAGCATCGAACCTCTGCTGGAAAGAAAACCAAAGCAGCTTTCGGGAGGACAGCGGCAACGGGTAGCGGTGGGAAGAGCGATCGTCCGGAACCCAAAAGTCTTCTTGTTTGACGAACCGTTATCAAACTTGGACGCCAAGTTACGCGTTCAGATGAGAAGCGAATTGAAGAAACTGCACCATAACTTAAACGCGACCATTATTTACGTGACCCATGACCAAATCGAAGCGATGACCATGGCGGATAAAATTGTGATTATGCGTTCGGGTCTGATCCAGCAAATCGGGGGGCCGCACGAGATCTACAACGAACCGGCCAACGTTTTCGTCGCCGGCTTTATCGGCACGCCGCCGATGAATTTCGTCAACGCGACAATCATCAAGAAAGACAGCTATCTCCACATACGCGAAAAAGCGGGTGGTTTCGAACTGCGTATTCCAAAAGAAATCGCTCCCAAGATAGAAGCGTGGATAGAAAAAGATGTCATATTCGGCATACGCCCGGAAGACCTCTACGATAAACTCTTCGCGGTCGGGGAAAAGGACGTCGGTAACGTGGTCGTCGCCGATGTCGATGTTACCGAACCTTTAGGAAACCAGACAATACTACACTTGAAGGTAGGGGAAACCGTGATTGTCGCGGGTGTCAATCCTCAAACGACGGCGAAAGAAGGCGAGAAGATCGATATCGTCATTGATATGACAAAGATGCACCTGTTTGATCCGACCACCGAAAAGGCGATCATTTAGACTTTCAAGCCTTTTCGCTGCGGATGTTTCGCTTTCAGATCGTAATGAATCGAAAATAAACGGTGTCGCCGTTTCTGGCGGCGCCGTTTTTTTGAAGGAGTTTCTTATGTGCAGAATGTTAGGCGTTATTTCCAAAAAAGCGGAGCGCGTCGGCGATTGGATGAAGGAGTTGGAAGCGCAAGCGACGAAGGGGAAACACCATCCTCACGGCGATGGATACGGGGTGGCCTATTACGAAGAGGGGACGCTGCACCTCCGTCACGAGGTGCGTCCGATTTGGGAAAGGAGCCCGATTTTACGCGGCAATGAAGCGGGAACCTGTTTGGTGATGCACGCGCGAAAAGCCAGTAAAGGCGCGACAATTCTGGAAAATGTCCAACCCTTCTATGCGCGTTCGGATGATTTGCAGCTCGTTTTTTGCCACAACGGAACCGTCAGGGACATTGATCGGTTAACCGGAAGTCAAGAGTATCTGGAACAAGGATTATCCGATTCGGCCGTTATCTTTCATAAGTTGACCGATTCGCTTCCCTTCTACGACGATATGCCCGCATGCGTGATGGCCCTGATGGCGGAGATTGAAGGTCAATGCCAAAATTGGACCTCGCTTAATGCGCTTTTTTCGAATGGTTCTTCTTTAGGTGCCGTCAGAGCATGCACGACGGAAGAAGACTACTATACGCTTTTCGTGGGAAAGGCGGAGGATCACGCCGTTGTCTCCACAGAAACGTTCGGAACCTATGAATGGACACTCATTCCTAACCATACTTTGTGGATCTTTGGTGAAGGCCATGAACGGTTTATCGAACTGAATACCGATCCCGTCGTATGATGCAGGACGAGAATCGAATACCGCCCGTCCGCCATTTTGATACCTTGTCCTCCACAAACGATTATCTTCGCGAAAGATGGCAGGAGGAAGAAGATCTACTGACTGTCCGCGCTATCGCCCAGACAAAAGGACGCGGCCGGTTACAAAGAGAATGGGCTTCTCCGGTGGGTGGCCTTTGGTTTTCCGTCCTGTTTAAAAATATCACCGAAACGCCTTCCCATTATCAACGCTTGTTGGGAGTTGCGGCCTTGTCTGCAATAGAGATCCTCGGAAGTCATCTCTCAAAAATCGCCGCACCTTCGCGAACCCTCGGCGCCCGCTTTTACCTTAAATGGCCGAATGATCTGGTGTACACAACTGGCGGACCTAATTTCACGAAATTCGGCGGAATATTGCAGGAAAACCTGGTTCTATCCGAAACCAGAGCATGTATCGTGGGTGTCGGCATCAACGTGAACAATCCGATCCCTGCAGACCTTCGGGAAAAAGCCGTTTCGCTTCAGGAACTTTTCTTGGCCGAAGTTCCGATAGAAGATCTGCTGCGAGGGATCCTTTTAAAGGTCGTGGCATGGCGCGCGGACGTGACGGGCGTTTTACAGATATGGCGTCAAAGATCGCTGCTGCAACGCGGTTCTCAAGTTGAAATCTATTCTGAATCCGAAGGGCTCACCCTACACGGAGAGATCTTGGATACCCCGGTTGAAAGCATCGAACTCCTCTGCGCCAATGGGGTGAGACGAAGGTTTTTCGCGGGAGATGTGCGACTGTGCGCAGCGAACCCCGCCGAAGGTTCTCCCCGGCGGTTGTGATATAATTCGGAAAAGTTGTTCCCAAAAAGAGGTGAAGGGTTTGAGATTCTCAAAGTTATATGCTCCGACGATCAAAGAATCGCCGGCCGATGCGGAAGTGATTAGCCACGAGCTGCTGGTTCGCGGAGGGTTTATCCGAAAGGTAGCCGCCGGTGTGTTTACATACCTGCCTTTGGGGAAAAGAGTCCTGAAAAAAATCGAGGAGCTGGTACGCACGGAAATGGATGCCGCGGGGTGTCAAGAGATATTGATGCCGATCATCCAACCTTCCGATATGTGGAAGACGACCGGGCGGTGGGAAGACTACGGGCCGGAGATGATGAAGATTACCGATCGCCACGACCGGCAGTTTACACTCGGACCGACCCACGAAGAGATGGTCACGACCACGGTCAAGAACGAGCTCGCTTCTTATAAGGAATTGCCGATCAATCTGTATCAAATCTATACGAAGTATCGAGACGAAATCCGGCCGCGATTCGGTTTGCTTCGGGCGCGAGAGTTCATTATGAAAGACGCTTACAGTTTTCACACGTCGATGGAGGATCTGCATAAAACCTACCAGACGATGTATCAAGCCTACGCCCGTATCCTGGAACGGATGGGGCTGAAATATATGGTCGTCGAAGCGGATACAGGGGCAATCGGAGGTTCTTGCTCCCATGAATTTAATATCTTAGCGACTAACGGGGAGTCCAACCTGTATTATTGTCCGAAGTGCGGTTATTCGGCGTCCGATGAAAAGGCCGGATACGCAAAAGAGGCTCCCTACCCCGAAGAAGCGCCGCGGGTGTTGCGAAAAGTGAGCACACCAGGGGTTAAAACCATCGAACAGGTCAGCGCCTTTCTGGGTCTGCCGGCTTCCAGGATCGTAAAATCACTGTTGTTTAAAGGGAGAGAAGGCTTTGTGATGGTGATGATCCGGGGTGATCATGAGATTAATCTGTCCAAACTTCGGGCGGCTGCCCAGGACCAAACCTTGGAACTGGCCCAGCCCGATGACGTTGCCGAGGCGTTCGGGGTTCCGATCGGCTTTATCGGGCCCGTAGGTATTAAAAATTCCGTAAAAATTTACGGCGATTGGAGCGTTCAAGGGTTACGGAATATTGTAGTCGGGGGGATGGAGACGGACTTCCACTACTGCGACGCGAATGTTGGCCGAGACTATACGGTATCAGAATGGCATGACCTGAGGATGGTGCGGGCCGGAGACCGCTGCCCGCAATGCTCGGAACCCTTGCTCGAAACGAAGGGAATCGAGATGGGCCATATCTTCGAACTCGGAACCAAGTATTCCGAAAAGTTAGACGCTACTTATACCGATGAAAACGGGCAGAGCCATCCCTTTGTCATGGGATGTTACGGGTGGGGAGTTTCTCGTACCATAGCCGGTGTCGTCGAACAATCGCACGATGATAAAGGCATCATCTGGCCATTGGCTATCGCGCCCTATCACTTGATGATCACCGTCGTCAACGTCAATGATCCCCTTCAGAAGGAAACGGGAGAGCGTCTTTATCGCCACTTTTCGGAACGGGGCGCGGAAGTGCTGCTGGACGACCGGGCGGCGTCCGCAGGGTTCAAATTCAACGATGCCGACCTCATCGGTATCCCGGTGCGCCTGACGATCGGCAAAGCGGTCTCTTCCGGAGTGATCGAACTTAAGAAACGGTATGAAAAAGAACCGGTCAAAGTCCAGTTGGAAGATGGCTTCGATTCCGTTTACAAACTTTTCGAGAGTATGATCGCCACCTATGCTCCCGGAATTTAAAAATCCTTCTCTCTGGAGAAAACATCGGCATATCGATTTCGACCTCTATCTGTTCCGCGCGACCAAGAACGGGATCAGCCGCTTTTTATCCCATTTGGAGTGGCTCCATGCGCTGGAAAGAACGATGAGGCGGGCGGATTTTGACTTATGGTACACGAAAGGGTTTCACCCGATTCCGGACATCAGTTGTTTAAGGCCTTTACCAACTGGCGTTGCGAGTGTCGCCCATTACTTCACCTTGCGTCTGAAACGGCGGGAGGTTGACTATTCCGTTCCTGACCTGCTCCGGCGTTTCAATGAATGCGCTCCGGAAGGGTTGAGGCTTCTTTGGGGGGCAAAAGTCTTCGATACCTTTCGCCTTGAAAAATTCGCGCAATCCTGGGAGTTTTCTCTGATCATCGAAGATTCCGAACGCGATCAGCCGCTATCTTTGCCCGATCCCTTCACCGTGACACGGAAAAAGTCTGTTTATATGATAGAATATAGGGTTAACAGAGACGCGTGGGTTGACTATCGTTCGGTTCTGGAAAGTTTGTATGGGACAGAATCTCCTGACAGATTCTATATTCCAATACTGAAAGAGGTGTATGTTTCCATAGAAAAGCGATTTCCAGTACAATGGCTATTTTCCGATTTGGAGGACGCACGATGCCAAAAAAAGTATTAGTCATCGATGATTCGACCGTACTCAGGAATATAATCGTTTTCAATCTTAAAAAAGCCGGGTATGAAATCGCAGAAGCGGTGGATGGGGTCGATGCGCTGGATAAGATGCAAAACTTCTGTCCCGATATTTTAATATTGGATCTCATGATGCCCAAGCTGGATGGTTTTGGCGTACTGAAAGAAAAGGCGAAGATGGAAGCGTTCCAAGGAACGCCCGCCATCATTCTCACAGCAAAAGGCGGTGAAGACGATCGTGAGAATGCCCTCAATTTAGGGGCCATCGATGTGTTGACAAAGCCGTTCAGCCCGAAGCAGCTCCTCGATTCTGTCAAAAAGGTGGTGGGGGATGCCGTATAGAAAAGAGTTGGCATCCGTTTACGGCAAACTCTGTGAACTTTTGGGAGAGCCATTAGACACCGCGATTGAAAGCGGCAACGAAGAGGTTCTCTTCCAGGTGATAGAGTCTCAGTTCGCTTCTTTGCAGAGCGAGTTCGTCTCATATAAAGACCAATTGGAAGAGTCTTCGATTATGTTGGAAACCCAAGTCGAAGAGATTTCGAAAACTTATGAGGAGATTTCGACGCTCTATGAGGTAACCTCTTTACTGTCCAAAACCTTGAACCCGGTCGAGGTGTTGGACAAGTTGATGGATCTTATTCTCAACTCCGTGCCCTCCGG
>JAAYCF010000165.1 GCA_012744415.1 Thermotogaceae bacterium | reverse complement strand
CGGACGCTCGATAGAAGCAAGGATGAAAAAAGCGGACGATCTTCGTCCGCTTTTTTCATCCCCGCGAAAAGACTCGCAGGCTTCACCATTTCATCTGGTGGTTTCCGTCAGAAAAGGACAAGTTTTGGAATAGTTGGACGGGATCTTCGGAGCGCCTTGTCCCGTCGGTTTGTACCGTACCTTCTGAGGATACGGAAAATTCTAGTTGACGGTCTCCCGCCTGTTCCCATTCAAACCCGTTGGTGGTCAAGATACCGCCGGAAGGGTCCCGGAAAATCCCGCCGCCTTCTCCGGAAGAAGCGGCATTGTTCGATACGGTCAAACGATTCGCCGCTATCGTTCCTTGATTCAAGACGATCCCACCACCGTTTTTCGTGGCGGTATTACCGTTAATCACAAGATCTTCGGCGCGTAAAGCCCCATTATTGTAAATATAGACACCGCCGCCTTCTCCGAAACCATCGGCATCCACGCAACAATTCATCTGGATCGATGTCTCTTCCGCGACGAGCGCTCCGATCGTAAGGTAAATTCCGCCTCCATATCGTGTCGAAGCATTCTCTGAGATCGTCGATCCGTTTATCGTCGCGGCGTTGGTGACATAGAGGCCCCCGCCGGCGGTTACGGCTGCATTCTTCGAAATTAGGCAATTTTCGATCCGTAAAACCCCGCCGCGCGCATCGATCCCGCCTCCGGAAGTCCCGGCTTCATTCTCCGTTATTAGGCTATCATAAAGGGATAGTGTGCCCGACAGCATGTGGATGCCGCCGCCATGCCTAGCCGTACGATTCCTCAGGATACGCGCGCCTTTGATCGTTAAATGGGTAGCGCTACCGGAAAGATAGATGGCGCCGCCATCATTTTTCCCGCTAACGTTGCCTCCTGTTAAATTGATATTCTCCAGCGAAACGGATGCGCCGTCCGTGATATAGAAGATTCGCCCTCTTTCTTCCATATCGATGGTAAAAGGGTTATTCAATTGACCCGTGATCGTTATCTCCTTCCCTCGGATCTGTATTTCTACTTCTTCATTCGTTAACGTTGTTCCCCCTCGAACGATAACAAATCCCTTATCGGGCGCGTCGTTTATCGCTTGGCCCAAGCGATCGTAATGGGCAAGGAGCGCGCCATTTGATTCATAGAGAGCAATCGGAGGGGGTATCGTTCGAAACTGGTACGTGCACGAAGAAGCTGATTGCCCATCGGATTGGAGAGCTTCAACCGTCCAACGATAAGTTGCGCCACGGTCTAACTCCGAAATCTCCCATTCGCGCGTTTCGGGGTTGTCGATCTCTGTTGGTGTGCCAAATGGGGTTCCTTCCCCCGCGAAATAAAGGCGAAATCCGATGAGCGTCAAGTTTTCTCTGATATCGGCGTTTGACCGTACCCCGGGTGTGGCTTCCCAACTTAAGAGCACCGTCGTCGCCATATCCGTCGCCCCGTTAAGAGGAAAAATCAACGCTGTTTGGGGAGGGTAGAAGGTTTCTTTTTGGGTCGCGAAGCTGCGTTCTTCGCTTTCGGTGGTCTGTTCGTCCGACTGATGAACGATGACTTTCCATCGGTACGATTGATTGTATTCCAAGTTCTGAATCGTATACTCTTTTTCTATCAGCGAGATAGGAAGAGGCAGACTATCCCCATACCGGTAACAGTAGAGGTCATACCTGGTGATGACCGCGCCCCGGGGCGAATGGTTCGTTTGGTGCCCCGGAGTGGCTTCCCAGCTGAGCGTTATCGTCGTTGCACAATCGGTTTGGGTATTTCCGGGGTACTTTAACGCCAATAGCGGTGGCGCATAGGTCGCTTCCTTCGTACGAAAGGTTCGCTCTTCGCTTTCTACCGACTGTCCATCGGGTTGATAGGCGACGACTTTCCAGAGATAGTCCGAGCCATAAAGAAGAGAACTTATCGTTTTTCTGCAACTCGTCGTGTGAATCGGAGAACCGTAAGGCTGTCCATCCCGGCGAAGGAAAAGGTCATATTCGAGGGATTGTCCCTCACGGTTCTCCAGATTTGCCGGATCTCCCGGCGTTCCTTCCCACGAGAATTTTACCCGGGTATCCATATTTGTTTGACCTTCTTCAGGCTCTAATAATGTGAGGGATGGTTCCGCGTATCTTCTTGGAGTGGTCTGAAACGCCCATACCGTGCTTGTCGCGGTTTTTCCGTCGGATTGCAGCGCGACGACATACCAACGATAGGTGGTTCCGTATTCCAGGGCGTTTTTTTGAAAGGACGGGTGTTTCACAACCGCGATCGTGGGTTCTTCCGTGCCTTCTTCCGAGATATGGACCCGGAACTCGGCGATCTCAATAGCGCGTTCGGATTTTTCCAAAGCCTTCCCAGGGGTGGCCACCCAAGTCATGAGGATATCCGTCGCCTGGTCTGTCGCATCGTTTCCGGGGAAAGTCAAAGATATTTGAGGGTCTGCGTATTCTCGGGTTTTCGTATGAAACGTCCATTCCGGGCTCTTTGTGGATTGACCGTCATTTTGAAAGGCCGTAACGGTCCAACGATAGCAGGTATTGTCTCTTAAATTCTCGAGGGCATATTCGCTCTCCCTGAGAATGACCGTCTTCTCGGCATCGGTTTCGTTTTCGGAGAACAGGCGCAAACAATAATGAGTGATGGTCACAGAAGGAAGGGTCGCCTCGCGGGGATTGCCCGGAATACCCGACCATCGCAACACTAAGTCGAAGGACTGATCAAGGCTTCCGTTTGCTGGAAACGGGTCGTCTAAACGCGGAGGTCCCCAAGCGATCGGTATCCGGTTTCGAAGACAAGAAGTGGTAAGCAGAACGATGACGAAGACAATAAGGATCGGAATGGAAAAACCGATCGAGAGCGGGTTTTTTTTGACCATTGGGCCTCCTGAAATCACGGCGAATATCGAGATCAAACAATTTTATCATGCGTCAAGGCCTAAAACACTCCTTTCGAAAAAAATCGCGATGAACCATTACCGAACTTAAAAGAATGTAATCCCATCGACTCGTCGGGCAATAATCAGCGTGCCTTCGTCGTCAATGGTTATAGAAGCGCAGCAGCCTCTTAAGGGATCTCGCTGCAAATTTGCTTTAACCGAATGGGTCTACAAAACGTTCGGGTCGGAGGCGATAGGTGAATCGCACGTCGGGACGAATCACGCAAGAACCGTTTCTGAACTTTCTGGCCGTTTTTTTGGTAAAATAGACTGATAAAAGGACTTTCGAGTCGGAATACAAGGTTGCGATATCCGGGTTTACGGAACAGCCGCAACCGAAAGGATGAGCGCTACGGAAAACAATCGTTTGGTTCACCTTGTTTTAGATAAAGGATTTGTCCAGGAGGTCGATCTCGTAGGCAATGACAATCGGGCGGTAGAAGCCGCTCGGGTATCTTTCCAACAGGGGTTGAAAAGTGTCGACCGGGATCGTTCGCTGATCGATTACTTAATAGAAAATGGTCACGAAAGCCCTTTTGAACACATCGTCTTTACTTTCCGGATCAAAGCGCCGTTATTCGTTGCCAGGCAGTGGTTTCGCCATCGCATCGGCAGCTTCAACGAAATAAGCGCCCGGTACAGTGAAGTGTCTGAGGAATTCTATATCCCTCAAACCAGTAGAAGTCAGGATACCATCAACCGTCAGGCGAGTTTGTTTGAAGACGCGCCTGAGAAGGATAACCTTTTAAGGGAGATCGTGGAGGAGAATTGCCGGCAAGCGTATGAACGATACCAGAAGTTACTGTCGTTGGGAGTAGCCAGAGAACTCGCGCGGATCGTCTTGCCCTTAAACCTTTACACGCAATGGTATTGGACGGTGAATGCGCGGTCGGTGATGAATTTTCTCGTCCTACGCGCTGACGAACATGCGCAATGGGAGATTCAGCAGTACGCTTTGGCAGTGGGGACGATTTTCAAGGAACGGTGTCCTTGGACTTTCGACGCGTTTATGAAGCACAAATATGCCGGACGATTATTGGAGCTTCTCCAGAGGGAGTGTGATTAAAATGAAATTAGTGGACATTTCAAAGATATTAGAGGCGAAAGTGTGCTCCGGAGAAGAAAAGCTGAACGATCTCGAAATCGAGCGGGTCGGCGCGGCGGATATGATGAGCGATGTGTTAGCCTTTGCGAAACCGGGAATGTTGTTGATCACCGGGTTGAACACCCCGCAGGTGGTGCGAACGGCCAGTATCGTCGGCATTTCTACGGTTGTGATTGTCAGAAAAAAGCAAATTCCGGAAGAAACGATCCAAGCGGCTAAGATGTTCGGCATTCCTCTTTTGCACTCCCCGCTGCCGATGTACACAGCCTGCGGGGTGCTTTACACGAATAACTTAAAAGATATTCGCTCGTTTTAATCGCAAAGGGGGCCTTTAATGAAACCGACAGTCGATAAATTGATAGACCAAATGCAAATGTTGTTCAAAGACTTAGTGGCGAAAGATCTTATGGCGCCGAATGTCATCTCGATCAGCCCCGATCGCACGATGGAACAAGCGAAAGAATTGATGCGACTGAAAAAAATATCCGGTCTGCCGGTCGTTGAAAACGACATTCTGGTCGGTTTAGTCAGCATAGAAGACATCATTAAAGCTTTAGAAAGACATACAATTCACGACCCAATCTATAAAATCATGACGAAAAATTTAATCGTGGTAAGTCCGGACGAGAATCTGCCGCAGATATTTGACAAATTCACCAGAACCGGTTTTGGGCGTTTTCCCGTCGTGGATAATCAAAAGCGATTGGTCGGGATTCTCACGAAAGAAGATATTTTACGTGGGATTCTCGAAGAGTTCCGGCTGCTCTATGTCCGGGACAAAAGACGTCAGGATGTCATCGACGGGGAGGCGCTGAATAGATCGCTGATAACAGGAGAAGAGATCAATAAATTGGGCGCGGACTTCGCTTTTTCGATCGATTATGTCGAAATCAGCCTATCCGGCATCGGTGCCGCCCGTTTGAAGGAGTTCTTAAAAGGAAGAGGCATCGAAGAAGAGATCGCCCGTAAAGTGGCCATCGCGACTTACGAAGCGGAGACGAATGTGGTCATCCATTCCGGGAGCTCGGGCAACATCTACTGTTTCATCTACCCGGAATACGTCCGCGTTCGCGTGGAAGATCACGGAAAAGGAATAGAGGATTTGGATAAAGCGATGCAGGAAGGATACTCGACGGCGACGGACCAGATCCGAGAGATGGGTTTCGGGGCCGGAATGGGGATCTCGAATATGCACCGCTATTCCGATAAGATGGTCATCGTATCCGAGATCGGAAAAGGTGTCATCGTTGAAATGCAGTTTTTCTTGAAAGATACCGCCAACGGTTCTTAAGGAGGCGTCAAAATGGCGAAAGGGTTTCCGAGAGAATTTTTTTGGGGAACGGCGACAGCCGCTTATCAAATAGAAGGCGCTGATTCCGAGGACGGAAAAGCCCCTTCCATTTGGACATCGTTTTCGCATCAACCCGGACGCATCTTCAACGGACACACCGGAGATGTCGCTTGCGACCATTACCATCGTTTTGAAGAAGATATCGCGCTGATGGTGGAGTTGGGAGTCAACGCCTATCGTTTCTCTATTTCCTGGCCAAGGGTTTTACCCGAAGGAAGGGGATCCGTCAATCAAACGGGAATGGATTTTTATCGAAGGTTGGTCGACCGACTGCTCGAAAACCGGATCACACCGTTCATCACTTTATATCATTGGGACCTGCCCCTCGCTTTGCAGGATAGAATCGGCGGCTGGGAGAGCGAAGATATCGACCAGTATTTTGGTGATTACGCGGCGGCGATGTTTCGCGCGCTGGGCGATCGCGTCAAATATTGGATTACGCTTAACGAACCGTTTTGCTCTTCTTTTAACGCTTACGGATGGGGAGAGTTCGCTCCTGGCGAGCAAAACCTGAAAAAAGCCTTTCTCGTCGCGCATCATCTGCTCAGGGCGCACGGCGAAGCGACGGCGCGTTTTCGAGAACTCATACCGGACGGAAAGGTCGGATTGGTCAATGTGGCCAGCTGGATTGAACCCGCAAGCGAGAATGGCGAAGATATCCAAACGGCCTTTATCGTCAACCAGTTAAACAACGATTGGTTTTTCCTTCCCGTCCTCACCGGCAAGTATCCGGAAGAAGCGGCGCAGTTCGTCCGCGGATTGGGGCTCCTTCCGGTGTTCGATCCGCAAGAAATGAACCGTATCGCCAAGAAACCGGATTTTTGGGGTATTAATTATTATACGCGACATCGTATGAAAATGGATATGAGTCATCCGATGTTCTTTACCTTCTTGCCGCCTGAACTCGAAACCACTGAATCCGGTTGGGAAATTTATCCGCAGGGACTCACCGCCTTCTTGAAAATGGCTCAGGAAAAATACGGAAATATACCGATGTTCATCACCGAAAACGGTATGGCGGATAAAGACGTCTTAATGAATGGCGTCGTTGCCGACGAAAAGAGGATCGCTTACATTAAATCCCATATAGAAGCCGTTCAGCGAGCAATGGCTGGGGGAGCGGACGTTAGGGGGTATTTCGTCTGGTCTCTGATGGATAACTTTGAATGGGCTCAAGGGTACAGCAAACGATTTGGTTTAGTCTATATCGACTATGAAAAAAATCTGGAACGGGTCAAAAAAGACAGTTATTATTATTACAAGAACTTTTTAGCCTTATAACTCAGGAGAAAGCGAGGCGGAAGATTGAAGAAAATCCTATGGGTGTTAATCCCGATTGGTATGCTTTTTTTCTTAACCGCATGCCATTTCGAACCGGAAGAGACCTATCGCATTTCAAATCTAATCGAGATGAGAATACAACCCTATACGCGAACGGAGTTTAAAATGACAACTCCAGCGACCGTGTTGAATAAGGAAGATATAAAGGATGGCGCTCCCCTTTTGTATGGAACCATCTATGAGGCGGTTTATGCGTTGCGGGATAAAAGAGAAATCAAACTGATAGCGGGATCGACGGATGCCAATCGAATAGCGGACGAGCTCTGGCGCTATTATAGAAAAGAAGACGCGCCGCCTTTCTGGACTTGGGTCAATTACATTCCGTTCTTTTACGGTTCCTATGAAACCGAAGGCGCCACGAAATTCGCGATGGCCTGGTTTTCTAAAAAATGGATCTTTCGGATTGTCGGACCCGACGAGGAGACCGTCCAGGATTTTTATAAAAAAATGATTGCCTTTATCGAGAAGGAAGAAATATTCAACGGGAGCATTCGGGAGATTTGACCCTATATAAAAAACTG
>JAAYCF010000164.1 GCA_012744415.1 Thermotogaceae bacterium | reverse complement strand
CGACCAGACAGAGATCAAGTCGACCCAGATCGGAGAATGGGTCATGGAAGCCTTAAAGAAGTTGGATAATGTGGCTTACGTCCGGTTCGCGTCGGTTTACAAAGATTTCCGAGATATTGATCAGTTTCGACATATTATCGATGAACTGAGAAAAGGAGGAACATAAATGGCAAAATCGAAAGATATCATCTACTTGACTAAAGAGGGGTTCGACTCGTTGAACGATGAGCTGAAACAACTTCGTGAGAAGTTGATGTACGACATCGCTCAACGGATAAAAGAAGCCAGGGAATTTGGGGATCTCAGCGAAAACAGCGAATACGAGGAAGCGAAAAACGAGCAGGGGCGGATCAACGGCCGCATCATCGAAATTGAAAACATCCTGCAGAAGGCGGAGATCATCGACCCCAACGACATACAGACCGATGTCATCAACTTGGGACATCAGGTATTGCTTAAAGACCTGAAAACAAACAAAGAGCAAAAGATCAAAATCGTCAACTCTCAGGAAGCGGACATCTTCGAGAAAAAAATCAGCGTAGAGTCCCCATTAGGAAAAGAAATTAGCGGCAGAAGAGTCGGAGAAGAAATCCGCGTGAAAACTCCCGGAGGCATCCAACGCTTTAAAATTATGGGGATCGAACTATAAGCACAGGAGGCTTATTATGTCAGACAACATCAGAGAGCAGCGGCTCCAAGAGATCGCGGAGATACGCGGTCAAGGGATCAATCCTTATCCGCACGAGTTTGAAAGAACCCATACGACAGACAAAATCCTGGAGGGTTTTGCCCACCTGCAACCGGAGCAAACTTTAGAGAGTGAGACGATCCGCTGCGGCGGTCGGGTTATCGCGATACGCGATCACGGAAAATCGGCCTTTTTCGTGGTATCTGACTATTACGGCAAGATCCAGGTTTACATCCGTCAAGCCGGTGTGGGCGAAGAGGCTTTCTCTTTTTTTAAAAAACACATCAATATCGGCGATTACGCGGGCATCGTCGGGTTCCCCTTCCGTTCCAAAACGGGTGAATTAACCGTTTACGCCCAGCAGATCCAGTTGTTGTCCAAAGCCGTGCGCCCTCTGCCGGAAAAATGGCACGGCATCAAGGATAAAGAAGTGATTTACCGTCAACGGTACGTCGACTTGATCGCCAACGACGAGAGTATGAAACGATTCAAGATACGGTTCGAAGCTCTCAAACTCATTCGCGAGTTTATGAACAACCGAAAGTTCGTAGAGGTGGAGACGCCGATGCTTCAATATATTATGGGAGGCGCTTCGGCAAGGCCTTTTGTTACCCATATGAATGCCTACGATATCGATCTGTACCTAAGAATTGCTCCCGAGTTGTATTTGAAGCGATTGATCGTCGGTGGGTTCGACCGCGTTTACGAGATCAACCGCAACTTCCGCAACGAAGGGGTCAGTTATAAACACAGTCCGGAATTTACGATGATGGAATGTTATCAAGCTTATGCCGATTACGAAGATATGATGGAACTGACCGAAAGCCTAATGTCTTCTGTCGTCAAACAGATGTTCGGCACCTATCGCCTTACCTATCAAGGCGTTGAGATCAATTTCGAACCACCGTGGGAGCGCATCCCGATGGTGGATTTCATCAACCGGCACCTTGATATGGATGTAGACCACAGCAGTGACGCAGAGCTGCTTGCCTATCTGAAACAACGGCACGAAGAACCGGAACTGACGGACCGCGGTCATTTGATCGAAGCGTTATGGGATCTGGTCGAAGATAAGGTCGTTCAGCCCACGTTCATCACCGACCACCCGATCGAGATCTCTCCACTGGCAAAAAAACACCGTTCCAAACCGGGTGTAACGGAACGATTCGAGCTGATCATCTACGGGCGAGAGATGGCCAACGCCTTTAGTGAATTGAATGATCCGGTGGATCAGCGCGAACGTTTCGAAGGGCAGGTCAAATTGCGAGAAAGCGGCGATGAAGAAGCCCAAATGATGGATATGGACTATGTGCGCGCGCTGGAATACGGTCTTCCCCCGACTGGCGGACTCGGTATCGGTATCGACCGTTTCGTGATGTTCCTCTCCGACGCGCCGACCATCCGCGATGTGATCGCCTTTCCGATGGTTCGTCCCGAGATGCTTTATCAGGAATATGAGGAAGAACCCGATAGCGGGGAATAAACGCCGGACGATAGGGGCGATGCGGAACCCATCCAAGAGGTTATGCGATTGCCTTCGGGATTGGGCTTTCCTGGCTTTGATCGTCGTTTTCGGAGGTATGGCAAAGGGGAACGCCGTTTCCCCTTTTTTATTTCTGTTTGAAAACACGTTGAAACTGTCTTTTTACACGGCCGAGTCCGGCAGGTACACGCTCTCCCTGCTTCCTGAAGGGCAAGCCGCCTGGAAGACCTTCGTGGAGTCTGAGGCGACGCATACGCATTCGTTCGCGTGGACTGATTGGAAACCGGACCAAGAGGTCGCATTCCGCTTAACGCATCTGTCGGAATCCGCTAACGGACGTTTCCATACGCCGCGCGTCGCTTTACCGGTACGGGCGCTGCTCTACGGGGACTCCCGCTGGGGTCACGCCGTCCATCAATCAATTTTGAGTCTTGCACAAACGCTTGAATTCGATTTCTTCATCAATCTCGGAGATGTGGTCAACACCCCCGACGATCGATCCGAATGGGCGATGTTTACGGAAAGCGTTCGAGCTGTTTCCGGAGAAAGGCCTTACCAGTTGGTTCTGGGAAATCATGATTGGGAGATCCCTGAAGCGGAAAAAACGATTCCGGGGTACCCGGTGGAGGGGTACTACACTTTCGTACTCGGTAAAACCCGATGGATTGTCCTGAACACAAATGAGCGGCTTTCCAAAAGCACGGATCAAGGACGGTTCCTGCTCTCAGAATTGCAAAAAACGAAAGCCAACCGAGAGATACCGATATTAATCACCCACCATCCGATTTTTTCCGCCGGTCCGCACGGGGAAGAGAATGTGGTTAAACGGCTTCGGGAGTTCTTGCTCCCCTATATCCGCGAGTACCGTGTTCCTCTCGTGATCAGCGGTCACGACCACGCCTACCAAAAAATTATCGTTGAGGACACGCTGTATCTGATCACGGCGGGCGGCGGCGCGGCGTGTTATCCGCAGACCTATGAGCCCGAGGGGTTGGTTTGCTACTATCCGGTCCATCATTGCGTGCTGCTTTCAGTTGAGGAACAGGGCATCCAGGGGATCGCCTACGATACCGAGCGTGAGGTGATCGACGCTTTCTACTTTCCGCACACCGCTCTTGATCCAATATCGCCAAATCATTGAGGTTCCCTGCCGAATACCCGGGGCATCCCATCCTTACGAGGGGTGACGGGTGCACTGAAACCGCGGTCGCGTAATCGGTTGTCTTGTCTTCGTCGCGACAGTATGCTAAAATAGCATAAATCGTCCGTTTTTTCTCGGAAGAGGGAGGTCTACAATAGTGGAAACCAATCATCATAGAAGGATCCTATTGGTAGAAGACGACTCCGTTTCCGCATTTTTGTTGACCGCGCAATTACAAAAAGAAGGGTACTCCGTCTTGCGCCTCGCCGACGGAGAAAGCGCGGTCGCTTT
>JAAYCF010000014.1 GCA_012744415.1 Thermotogaceae bacterium | reverse complement strand
CCGTTCGGGGAGATCACCAGCTTCAACCGCTCGTGACCGGGCAGGTAGGGGATAGCGGCGTAATCCGGCACATCCCAAAGCAATAGACCGGCATTTTTTCCGATTTCAACCGATCCCCATTCCTCGGCAATGCCCAAAGAAGCGGCCGCGTTTAAAGTTTGAGCCGTCAGTATTTCTGACGAAGTCATTTTCAGTTTGGAAGCCGCTAAAAACGCGATGACCGTTGGGTCGTAAAGAGTGCATGACCCGGGATTGAAATCGCTGGCCAAAGCGACTGCGACGCCGGCATCGATCAGGTTTCTGGCGGGCGCGAACGGTTTGTTCAAGAAAAAGCTGGTGCCCGGTAACAAGGTCGCGACCGTTTCACTATCAGCCAAAGCGCGGATTCCCGACGGTTCGATGGCAATCAAATGGTCCACGGAGAAGGCTCCGACTTTGACGCCAAGGAGACTGCCTCCTTCGAAGCTCATCTCTTCAGCGTGCAAGCGGGTTTTAAAACCCAGCGTTATCCCTTTTTTGAGATATTTTTCGGATTGGGCGTAGTTGAAAACCCCTTTCTCGCAGAACACGTCCAGAAAATCGACAGTTTCCTTCTTTACGGCTAATTTGGGCAGAGCGACCGCGCACAGCCAATCGATGTAGGCGTCCGCATTCGTAAACTCCGGCGGAACTGCGTGAGGTCCTAAAAAGGTTTTAAAAATTTTGATCCCACTCGTTTTTTCAATGGCGGACAAGGCATCCAACTGCTTCCATTCGTTTTGCTGGTCAAGTCCGTATCCGCTTTTTCCCTCCAATACGAGGACGCCTTTTTTTTGAAGGGCGCGGACAAAGGGAAGATTAAACCGGACAAGATCTCCGGTCGAGGCCGCTCTGACCTGTCGCGTCGTTTCAAGGATTCCGCCGCCAGCTTGCAAGATCTCTAGATAACCGGCTCCCCCCTGGCGCATAAAGAACTCCTTTTCACGAAACCCGAAAAACGGGATATGTGTATGCGGGTCTATGAAAGCGGGTGTAGCGACCCATCCGGAAGCATCGATGACCGTATCTTCCGGTTTTATTGAGATATCCAAAGAAGGCCCGATCCTAACGAAGCGCCCCTCCGAGATATAGATATCCACGTGTTCCAGTACGGAGAGGGTCGCCATCTCCGGCCCTTTTCTGGATCCACGGCCTTGCGGCGTCGCCAATTGGCTGATATTTCGGAGTATCGTTTTCATCCCAATCGCCTCTTTTCTTTTTAGAAGACCTCTTAATTATATCGGATTCGCACATAATTACCAAGTGAGTGATAGCTAACTGATTCGAGTGTTTTTAACAATTCTTACCGAGTCTATTCACCGCTTCTTATCAGGACTTCATAATTATTTTCATGGGTTTGTTAAAGTGTTTTGAAACTTCGCGTGGGATAGAGAAAACAATATACAAAAATGACTCATAAGACCATCACACATAACATGAAATATAAAACTACTGAACTATTATACATAAAGTATCTCGTAGGCATCAGAACAAATCGATAAATATTGTCTAATAGAGGATATTGATTGGATTATAAATGAAATAATAGTCATTTATGTAAACAACAGGAATATTTCGGAGAAGTGAAATAATTTCGTTTTCCGAACAGATAAGGTATAATAGGGTGTTCTTCACAAATCTTCAAAGGGGTGATCCACGTGAAAAAAGTTCTATG
>JAAYCF010000163.1 GCA_012744415.1 Thermotogaceae bacterium | reverse complement strand
TTCGGGCTTTTCACGAGCGCCCCTAACCCGGCGGAATAGTAGCTTTCGCTGAATAACACCCGCGTTTTCCGTTCTTCGGTAATCGAAATGCTGGCGCCGATCATATCCACTTTTCCAGCTTCAAGCGAAGCGATTAAGGCTCCGAACTCCATATCCACGATTTCGAGCTGCATTCCCAACCGTTGGGCGACATAGGTAGCGATCTCGACATCGAACCCGACGATCTTTCGGTTCTCGTCCATATACGAGAAGGGCATCTGTTCAGAACTGGTGCCGAAACGGAAAACCCCGTTCTCTCCCGTCAGGGGGATATCGGGCATCGGTTGCGGTTTCCCGCTCTTTGGGAACCATCGGACCCGCATGTCTTCGTAGATCCCGTTTCCCTTGATTTCGGCCAGCGTGGCGTCGATGATCGCTTTCAGCGCATCTTTCCCTAAGCGGACGGCGAACCCGTACGAGTCTGGAACAACATATTCCGAAAGTATCGTGACCCCGTCGTTGACGGCGACGATATTCTCCAAAGACAAGGCGTCGGCGGCAAAGGCGGCGATTTTTCCGTCTTTCACCGCCGAGACCCCGTCCATCGGCTTTTGAAAGTAGACGATCTCGGCTTCCGGAAACCGTGATAAAACCATCTTATCCGCGGCGTTGCCGGTTTGAACGCCGATTTTCAGCCGCGCTAACTGCTCGATATCCGTGATTTCGAGCCGGCTTTGACAGCCAATCAAGAAAATGCAGAGCAATAGCAATACCCAATAAATCCAAACAAATTTCTGCATGGGTTGTGGTTCCCCTTTCAGCGATGGTAGCCGCGCTATGGTTATCTAAAAACTATCCCTTTCTTATGAAAATCCCGGATAACCGGCACAAATGACTTGGAGGAATCTTTCTTGCTTATTCCTCGTGCCTCACATTATACAGGGTGATCCAGGCAGAGGCGTCATCGCCCGTAATCCGGCCGTCTTTCGGATACCCGATATCACACGCGGAGATATCGGACGGCTGATTTGAACCGATTTTGGCGATGAGGTCCCCAAAATCATTTTGGTCGACAAGGCCATCCCGATTGATGTCCAAATCGTCTCCCGCATGCTTTTCATCCGAATCGAAGAGCGGGACGTACATATCGAATCCTTCGATCATCCACAGACCGATTTCCGCCTCTCCTGCGTACTGCGCGGCGTTGATGGCGGGAACCACATAGTATCCGGCGTCTCCCCAAAGATACCCGTAAGAGTTTTTAAGTATCCAAAACAGATCGGTCGCGTGCTGCGGGACGCCCGGTAAGGTAAAGTCCCGATACGTGTATCGAGTGATCGGGTTCTTAATAATCGGTACCGGCGGATTCTTCAGCTTCCCGTTCAAAGAGATATCGTCCAGCTCTGAGGCGGCCGCCCATCCTACAAGGGTAACGGCGTGATAGGATTCACTCAGAGGCAGCACCGGCGTGTAGATACCGCTCGCGTAGTTTCCAAAATCCCCGGGTACGGCAAAAGTCACCGACAGCGAACCGTAGTCCTTCAGCGCGGTTTTGATCATATTCAGATAATCCGCGTAAGTATACCCGAAATGCAAACAATCGCGAGCGGCAGGGATGAGAGCGGTCTTGCTGGATTGGCGCAAAGGAGCGCCGTAAGCGCTGGTCGGCAACGGGACTCCTTCCTCCGTCGAAATGAAAATCTGGGCGTACGGCGCGTTTTGCTCTTCCATCTCCCCATACCGGATGCTGTTAAACAATGCATGATACGGGTTTCCGCCGTTTAGGCGGTCTTCATCCTGTATCATCCATGCGTTCGAAGCAAGGCGTATAAAGGTGTTGTTATTGTGATAGCCGACCCATCGTTCGGAGTAATCGAAGCGATTATCCCGATTCCCTTCTGGCAAGCCCAGCGCTTGCACCGCGAGGGCGCTCTCGAAGGTCCCGATCGTCGAAAACGCCCAACAACTGCCGTAGTATTGCTGATTCCTCACCGGTTCGATCCGGAAGAAACTGGCCTCTGTCTGTGTAACCGGTTTTAACACCACATAGGTCGATAGAATCATATCGTTTGTGGTATTCATCCGCGAAGTGGAATGCCCCACGATTTCGGACAACCATTGAGAGCGGGCTTCTTCGTTTAACGGAAGGTAACCGTTGATCCGGTTTAACAGTTCCGATACCGATCGCGGGTTCGCCTCCACATAGGGGCTGAAGAACGCGATGTTCGGACTCGCCCTCCAATTTAAACCCTCCGATGCCAAGACTTGAGAAATCTGTTCCGACAAACCGATCGATTCGTCCAAGATAGAGGAAAAACTGATGATGACGGCCATTAAGAGCAGGACCGAAACGAAAGTATTCTTAGTCACCGCCGCTCGCCTCCTCCATTCCCGAAAGAGATCCGGAGGGGGGCATGTTCGACGATCAACCCGTCCACGAAGCCGTTGCTCTTGTTCTTAAAGGCTGGATTCGGGTTGTCCGGATAATTCGCATAGGCATCCAAGTCGCTTTCATAAACCAGGGAGAAATCGGCATACTCGAGAGGGGCGCCCGCCTTTACGCGAAAGGTTAATAAGGCGAAGTCGGGCGATATCGCCGCTTTTTCATCCTCTCCGACGACGAC
>JAAYCF010000162.1 GCA_012744415.1 Thermotogaceae bacterium | reverse complement strand
CAGGTGTTGGCGCGCGCTCATACAGCGGTCGAACAACGACCGGTATCGGGTTTCCATCTCTTGGTGAACCACGTCCGTTCCGACGCCTCCGATGCTATCGTGTATTAAGTTTTGAAGAAGCGCTTGCCATTCTTTTCTGAATGATCGTCTCACCCCTCCTAATACCCATAGAAGGCTGTTCAAGGGCTGCAATTGCCGGGAAAGCATGTCTTCCAGGATTCGGTGCATCTGCTTGAGATGGATTCGCGTCGATAAGGAACCGGGAAAGACACAGGCGTAGCGGCCGGAACGCAATTCTCCCCGTATGATAGGGTCATCCGCGATGAATACTTGTCTCGCGAAAACCGCTTGCGAATCGGCCGACACGAAATCCCCGAAGTCGGAAGGGTTTTCCGGTTTCGGATCGAGATCATACCCATTGAACAAAGGGAGCGTTTCTGAGCGGGAATAGGGCTGAAGCCTCCGAACCGCGAGTCGCACCCGTTTTAACGCCACTTCCGGATAATCTCCGATACGCATCAAGTTTCGGTAGGAATCCAGCACGTACACGACGTTTAATCGGGAACCGTCCGGAGAAACCCACGAAAACGCGGTCGCCGGTTCTTCCAGAGGAACCCCCCGCCATACGACGGCGTGGCGGATGCCGAAAGCGTTCAGGATTTGCGGGACTTGAGAGGCGAAGCCGAAGTTGTCGAGAAGCCAACCGACCCGAAACGGCTGACCGAAAACTTTCGCCTGACGTATGCCCTCTTCCAACACCGCGATCGCCGATTCTTCGGCGATCCGCCAATCGATTTGACCATAAAACGGACCCCAGGAGAGGTTCTTGGCGCACGCTTTGAGACGCCGAACGGCATTCTTTTTTTCTATCCAGGGGAGTTGGGACAGGTAATCCTGAAGGATGACCGTTTGTCCGTCGAGAATGAAATAGTAAGTCGGGTCTTTTTCCACCGTGCGATACAGGTTTTCAAACAACCCGATCAACAGCGGTTTGGTCGTATCAACCCGCTCAAACCATTCGCGATCCCAATGCGTATGCGCAAAGACAGTCAATCGGCTCAATCGATGGCCTCTTCGGTCTCCGGATGGAACAAACGGATCTTTTTTACGTTCAGGTATATCCGTAGGTTTTCATTTTCTTTAAATATCGCGTCGCCAGAGACTTTCACGACGAAGCGTTTGCTCTCGGTGGAAACGTGGACGATCGTTTCTCCGCCCAACCGTTCCGTGAAGTATACGGTACCCTCGACAGGAACGCAGTCTTTCTCTTCCGTCAACAGGATGTTTTCGGGACGAATGCCCATGATCACTTGATCGATACCGGAATCAAAGAGGTGCTTTGCCCTCTCTTCCTCACAGATGACCGAGAGATTTTTGCTCGTTAACTCTAAACGTCCCTCGCGCCTCTTCACTGACATTTCCAGAAAGTTCATCTGTGGCGATCCGATGAATCCGGCGATGAATATGTTATTCGGTCGTTGGTAGATCTCTTCGGCTTTCCCAAATTG
>JAAYCF010000161.1 GCA_012744415.1 Thermotogaceae bacterium | reverse complement strand
GTTTCTTTTTGCCCCAATCACGTGCTGGAGATGGTGGAGGTGGATCAAACGTGAAACCGATCTTAATGACTGTCGACTTAACGACCGGCGCCGCTCGCACGACACCCCTTGATGAACTCTTCGATACGTACTTGGGGGGCACGGGGGCGGCCACGAAATTGCTGATGGATGAAATCGCACAGAATAAGGATCCTTACGCGGAATCATCATCCATATTTTTCGCGATCGGCCCCTTCAACGGCGTCTATCCGTTGTGCACGAAAACAGTCGCGCTCTTTATCTCCCCCTTAACAGGGAATCTCGGTGAATCGCACGCTGGCGGGAACCTGGCGATGGCCCTTTACCAGGCGGGAATCCATATCCTGAAAATCACGGGAAGATCCGCATTTCCCTGTTATATTCGAATCGTCAACCACGAGGTCTCGCTGCATCGCGCTTACTCGCTCAAAGGCATGTCTGCTCTGGCATCGGAACGGGTGTTGAAGGAGCGGATAGGCAATGCATGGAAAAGCTCGATTATTCGTGTAGGCCCCGCGGGAGAACGAGAGTCTCCCATCGCGTGTGTTACGGTCGACACCTCCCGTCATTTCGGCCGCCTGGGTTTGGGCGCGATATTCGGGAACAAGAACCTGAAAGCGGTGATCGTATCTGGAAGCGGGGGGATACAGATCGGAAATAATAAAGGCCGGTATCTTAAGTTTTATAAAAACCTCTACGATCAATTTGTCCATTCGACGGCCCTGAACAAATACCACGATCTCGGCACCTCGATGAATATCCTTCCGCTGAACCAAATCAATGGCTTGCCCACCCGCAATTTTTCGCAAGGATTTTTCGAAGGCGCAGAATCGATTAGCGGCGAGAACTTTGCCGATCGGCTGCTGATCCAAAAGATTGCCTGCGCGCATTGTCCGGTTGGGTGCATACACATGGCGATCCTGAGAGAGTCTTTCGACGAGAAAAACCATCAGTATAAATCGAATAAGATTGCTTATGACTTCGAATTGATCTACGCGGTTGGTTCCAATCTCTCGCTTAACAGACCGGAAGATGTTTTGCGGTTGCTCTTGATCATCGAAAAACAGGGATGGGACGCAATCAGCATGGGGGTTACCCTTGCCTGGGCGACCGAGGCCTTTATGAAAGGAGTCATTACATCTCGGGAAACCGGGGGGTTGATCCTAAAGTTCGGAGACGCCGACATCTATGAAGCGGTTTTAAATAAGGTGATCGGAGCGGAGCGAGGCGGGAATGCCGGTTCGGAGTTCTACCGGGACCTGGAGAAAGGGACGGCCTTTCTCGCGGAGAAGTACGGTGGAGAGTCCTTTGCCATCACCTTCGGCCGTAACGAGGCGCCGGGATATATCACCGGGCTCCATGGATTCTTAGGTTTTTCCACCGGCATCCGCCATTCTCACCTCGATTCGGCCGGGTATTCTTTGGACCAAAAGAAACGCGGTGTCGAAAAGCCCGCGGAGGCGTGGACCGAAGACTTGTTCCGGGAAGGACGCTGGCGTACCTTACTGAACTCCCTGGTGATCTGCCTCTTCGCCCGAAACGTTTTCACGATGCCGACGATCTTGGAAGGACTCGCCTCTTTGGGGATGACGCAGTGGGACGAAGGGAAGCTGCAAGAGCTTGCAAAAAAAATACACGTGATGAAGTACCAGTTGAAAAAAGATCTGGGTTTCTCTTTTGAACGAGAGCGATTACCCAAAAAACTTGCGTCCGTATATACGGCGACCGGCATCATAGACGAAAGCGAATATCTGCGACAGATGAGAGTTTTCGAGGATTTGTTGGCAAAAGACGCGGCTTCGTTAACCTGAAGTTTATTAATAAAACAAAATAAAGACACAAGCATTCTGATACAATTGTCAGGAGGGGGAAGAAATCGGTCATTGTACCTTCTCGTGATTTCTTAAAAATCAATCATTGACGGGCAATCGCAGCGACAATGGAAAGAATAAAAAAAATACAAATCGGAATAACAAAACGGTATCGTTTTTGTTATTCCGATTTTTCGAGAATAGAACGGCCATAGTGTTTATCACAATGTACGGAGGTGTGTCATGCGTATCAGCGAACATCCGATATTGAGTTTTCGCCAAAACAAGGAGGTACATTTCACGTTTGACGGGAAAGAAGTGACTGGATACGAAGGAGACACAATTGTTTCCGCCTTGCACGCGTTGGGTATCTGGAAGTTGAGTGAGAGTCCGGTACATCGCCGACCGAGAGGGCTTTTTTGCGCGATTGGCCACTGTTCTTCCTGCCTGATGCGGGTGAACGGCGTACCGAACGTTCGAAGCTGCGTTACGCCGATAGAAGAGGGAATGGTTGTTGAGAGCCAAAACCCAAGGGGAGACTTGTATGATCACGTGTGATTTGCTCGTTATCGGAGGAGGGCCCGCCGGGATCAGCGCCGCCGTGGCGGCGGGAAAAGCGGGGTTGAAAGTGTTGCTGCTGGAAGAGCGGGAACGATTGGGCGGGCAGCTCACCAAACAAACGCATCGTTTTTTCGGTTCGGTTGCGGAACGCGCTGGTACGCGCGGCATCGCGATCATTAAAGATCTCGAAACAGTTGTCGCGCAGTTGGAGAACGTCGAAATCTCTCTTTCGACGACGGCGTTGGGTATCTATGAAGATGGCGTTTCGACTGCCCTGAAAAGCGGAAAGATGATTAAGATAAAACCCAAAGCCATCGTTGTGGCGACCGGCGCCTTCGAAAAATTTCTCCCGTTCGAAAACAACGATCTCCCCGGAGTTTATGGCGCTGGGGCCGTTCAAACATTGATGAATATTTACGGTGTTCTTCCGGCCCGCCGTATCCTCATGATCGGGTCTGGGAATATCGGCCTGATCGTCTCTTATCAGTTGGTTCAAGCGGGCGCCGAGGTCGTAGGCGTGATCGAAGCGTCGCCGAAGATCGGAGGTTATCTCGTTCACGCTTCCAAAATTAGGCGTTTGGGTATTCCGATCTATCCCTCCTGTACGATCAAGAAAGCTTTTGGGCAAGACCGCGTGGTAGGGGCAGAACTGGTCCGACTCGATGAGAAGTGGAAAGAGATTCCGGGAAGCCAGTTCACAGTTGATTGTGACGCGATCTGTCTGGCCGTTGGTTTGAACCCTTTGATTGACTTACTGGGGCAGAGCGGTTGCCAATTCAAATACATCCCCGAACTGGGAGGACAGGTTCCGATCAGGGATGAATCCATGCGAACGAACGTTCCTCATCTCTATATCGCGGGGGATCTTTCCAGTATCGAAGAGGCGACGGCGGCCTTGTTGGAAGGGGAACTCGCCGGGCTTAGCGCCGCGAAGCAAATCCGCCCGGGTCAGAGTCTCGAGGCGCGTATGGAAGAGGTAAAAACGCACTTGAGGGCTTTGCGCTCGGGACCGGTAGGCGAAAAAATCAGATCGGGATTATCAAAGCTAACCGGAGAGGCTTTACCGACACCGTCTCCGCGAACGAACGCGATCGATGAGCTCTCACGCACCGGAATCGCAAGTCCGGCCAATCTCGCAGGGGTTTTACCGGACGAAAAACGTAAAAAAACGCGCGCTTACGCGGTTATCGAGTGTTATCAGCAGATTCCCTGCGATCCCTGCGTCCATAATTGTCCTTTTGGCGCGATCAAACCCTTCTCCGACATCAACGATCTTCCGATCGTGGACTTTGACCTCTGTACCGGTTGCGGGCAGTGTATCGGGCGCTGTCCCGGGCTGGCGATCTTTACCGTGGACGAAACGCGTGACGGCGACCGGGCGAAAATCACGTTGCCGTACGAATTTCTCCCCAAGCCGGTGCGCGAAGAAACGGTAGATTTATTGGACCGTTCGGGAAAATGTGTCGGTCAGGGGGTCGTCAAATCCGTTCTCAATACTCCAAAACAAGATAAAACGACGATCGTGACAGTGGAAATTCATAGAAATCTCGTACAAGACGTACGCCAGATCAGGGTGGTGCAAAAATCATGAATGACGATAAAACCATCGTTTGCCGTTGCGAAGATATCGATATCGAGACGATTCGAAAATTGATCGACCAGGGCGTGACATCGCTTGAGGAGATTAAGCGGATCACGCGTTGCGGGATGGGCCCGTGTCAAGGCAAGACTTGCGGACCGGTCATTGCGCGAGAAATCGCGATGAAAACAGGACAGCCGATGGAAGAAATACTGTCCCCTCGCTCCCGCCCGCCTTTCGGCGGGGTCTTATTCCAAGAAGTACTGGAAGGGATCGACGATGAAGAATAAGGCTTCGGTCGTTATTGTCGGCGGAGGAATTACCGGTACCTCAACCGCTTTTAGTTTGGCGAAGCGGGGAGTGAAGGATATCGTCTTGATCGAACGGGAGGGATTGGCGTCCGGCGCGACCGGAAGGTGCGGCGCGGGGATCCGTCAACAGTGGGGAACCTTTCAAAATTGCCTGTTAGCCCGCGAAAGCATGAAAGTCTTCGAGAACTTTCAAGAGGTATTGGGAACCGATATCGATATCGAACTGAAACAGAAAGGGTATCTCCTCCTGGCTTATTCCGAAAAAGAGATGGATCAATTTCGAAGAAACGTGGAGGTGCAGCATCAATTGGACATTCCCTCCCGTTTGGTTTCGTGCAGGGAGGCGAAAGAGATCGTTCCTTTCCTGAATACTGAAAAGATGCTGGGAGGGGCTTTCTGCCCCACCGACGGTCACGCGAATCCTTTCTTGGCCACGAAAGCTTACGCGAAAGCGGCCGAACGCCTCGGCGTCGAGATCCTCATGAAAACAGAAGTCAAGGCGATCACAGTCGTAAACGATCGGATTAAGGGGGTTCACACGAGCCAGGGTTTTATAGAAACCGATAAAGTGGTCAACGCGGCAGGCGGATGGTCCGCGCAAATCGGTGAGATGGCGGGGCTTCATCTTCCCGTCTATTCCGAACGGCACGAAATTTTAGTCACCGAACCGGTTAATCCGATCATGGATCCGATGGTGATGTCATTTTCTTACAACATCTATTGCCAGCAGACGCCTCACGGCAGTTTCATCATGGGTTACGGACCGCAGAATGAACCGCGCGGATACAACGTCAACGCGACGTGGCAGTTTCTTGAGACGATGGCGCGAAAAGCCGCTTGGTTACTGCCGCCCCTAAAAAATATGCGAATCGTTCGACAGTGGGCGGGGTTGTACAATATGTCTCCGGATCGTCAACCGATCGTTTGTGAGTCGGAAATCGTCAAAGGGTTTTTCATGGGAATCGGTTTCAGTGGCCATGGTTTCATGATCGCGCCCGCGGTCGGAACGTTACTGGCGGATCTCATTACCGGAAGCCCGCTAACATGGGATGTCGTTTTGGATCTCGGCCGGTACGACCGTCATGAGACCATTGCGGAACCGTCTGTCGTATAAAAGAATCGAGAGTATCATCACATAGGAGGGAAAAGATGAACGGAATCCATCTGTACGAAAAACCGATCAATGAACCCATATTGACCTACAAACCAGGGAGTCCGGAAAGAGCCGAACTGAAAGCCAAACTTAGCGCATTGAGAGATGAGCATCTCGAAATCCCGCTCATCATCAATGGTAAAGAAGTCCGAACCGGCCAATTGGCGCCATGTGTCGTACCGCACGACCATGCGAAAGAACTCGCCGTTTACCATAAAGCGGGTGAAAAAGAACTGAAAATGGCTATCGAAGCAAGTTTAAAAGCCAAACCTCTTTGGGAGTCACTATCGTGGGAAGACCGAGCGGCGATCTTTAAGAAAGCCGCAGACCTGTTAGCGGGCCCCTGGCGTAGCACGATGAACGCGGCGACGATGCTGTGTCAAAGCAAAAACGCCTTCCAAGCCGAAATCGATTCCGCTTGCGAACTCATTGACTTCTTTCGGTTTAACACCTATTATATGACCTGGCTCTATCAGGAGCAACCATACAGCCCGTCCGGAGTTTGGAATCGCAGCGAGTATCGGCCGCTGGAAGGATTTGTGTTCGCGGTGACCCCGTTTAATTTCACCTCGATCGCGGGGAACCTTCCCACAGCGCCCGCATTGATGGGAAATACCGTGCTCTGGAAACCGGCCTCATCAGCGGTCTATTCCGCGTATTTCATTATGAAGCTTCTACAGGAAGCGGGTTTGCCGGATGGCGTCATTAACTTCGTCCCCGGTCCCGGCGCGTTGGTTGGCCCTATCGTCATCAAAAACCCGTCCTTTGCGGGAGTCCATTTTACAGGCTCGACCGGCGTTTTCCAGGACATGTGGAAAACGATCGGAGAAAACATCGCCGCCTATCGTTCTTATCCACGCATCGTGGGAGAAACAGGCGGGAAAGATTTCGTCGTCGCCCACCCCTCGGCCGATCCGAAAGCTTTGACAACCGCTTTGATTCGAGGGGCTTTCGAATACCAGGGCCAGAAGTGCTCGGCCGCCTCCCGGGCCTATCTTCCGGAAAGCCTATGGAAAACGATGGGTCAACAATTGATCGATGAAACCGAAGGGCTAACAATGGGGCCGCCGGAAGATTTCAGAAACTTTATCAACGCGGTGATTGACGCTTCCGCTTTCAAAACGATCACCGGGTTTATCGACGAAGCGAAAAACCATCCGGATGCGAAGATCGTAGCGGGAGGGATTTATGATTCTCGGAAAGGGTACTTTATCCGCCCAACCGTCATATTAGCCAGCGATCCACATTACCGAACGATGGTGACCGAGATCTTCGGGCCCGTTCTAACCATCTATCTCTACCCGGATGCTCGGTATGAAGAAACCCTGACCTTATGCGACCAAACTTCTCCTTATGCCCTGACAGGAGCCATTTTTGCCCAGGATAGGATAGCCCTCAGCACAGCGGAACGGATGCTCAGGCACGCAGCGGGCAATTTCTACATCAACGACAAACCGACCGGAGCCGTGGTAGGGCAGCAACCCTTCGGAGGGGCCCGGGCATCCGGCACGAACGACAAGGCGGGCAGCGCCTGGAATTTATTGCGTTGGACATCGATACGGTCGATAAAAGAAACCTTCGTACCCCCGACTGCCTGTCCCTATCCGTTCATGGAGCAGGAATAACGCGTAGCGTTAATCAAAGGAGGAACCCCTATGACCTTTCAGGAAATTTTGAAGCTTATCGAGAAAGAAGAGGTTCAGTTCGTTGATTTAAAAATCGTCGATCTATACGGCGTATGGAAACACGTCACCATTCCGGCATGCAATTTCAAAGAAAAGATCATGATTGACGGTATTGGTTTCGACGCATCAAATTTTGGATATGCGATGGTCGAAAAGAGCGATCTCATTATGATTCCCGACTTGGATACCGCTTTCATCGATCCGTTTGGCGAGTGTAAAACGCTGTCGGTTTCGTGCGATGTCTTTGACCCGCAAACCGGGGATCGATTCGAGCAAGATCCGCGCGGTATCTTGATCAAGACTTTGAAAAAACTGAAAGAAGAACGGTTGGCCGATGAGGTCCTTTTCGGCCCGGAATATGAATTCCATATTTTAGACGAAGTGATATATGAAGTATCCCCGAATACGATCCAGCTGAAGATCGACAGCATGGAAGGGTTTTGGAATTCAGGTAAGAGCGGGGAGTATTTCGTCGGCCGAAAACGAGGTTACCATCGAGCGCCCCCCTTCGACCATTTCTTTACGTTGAGAAACGAGATCTGTGATCATCTTCAGCGTGTCGGGGTTGATATCAAGTACCATCATCACGAAGTCGGCACGGCGCAACTCGAAATAGAAACGCAGTTTATGGACGCTTTACATGCGGCCGATGCCACGCAGTTGGTAAAGTATTTCATCCGGAATATCGCTCACGAGTACGGCTATGTGGTGACCTTTTTGCCGAAACCGATGTACAATGAGGCAGGAAACGGAATGCACGTGCATCAGTACCTAAAGCTAAATGGTGTTAATACCTTCTCTGGTACGAGACTCTATGGGTTAAGCGATCAAGCGTTGCACTACACTGCCGGAATATTGAAGCACAGCCCGTCTCTATTGGGTTTGACGAATCCGACCACGAACTCTTATCGCCGCTTGGTGCCGGGGTTCGAAGCGCCTACCAACGGCGTTTTCGCACTTGGGAACCGCACTTCAGCGATACGCGTTCCCGGATATGTGAAAGACAACGAAAAGCGCCGAATAGAATTCAGAACCATTGATGCGACCTGCAACCCCTATCTCGCATTTTCCGCCATGATCTTAGCCGGTATCGACGGAATCCTTCAGAAGATGGATCCGATCACGATGGGTTTCGGCCCGTACGAAGAAGATTCTTCGGAAAAAATTATCAACGCTTTGCCGCGGACCTTGGAAGAAGCGGTTTTGAACTTAAAAAAGGACTCGGAGTACCTCAAGCGGTGGGGAATCTTCCCGGAGGCTTTGCTGAACAAATGGATTCAGAAAAAGTTGGAGGAGCAAGCCTTTGTCGCATCGGTGACGCACCCTGTCGAATACCAAATGTACTTCGACCTATAAACGCTCCTATGAATAATGGCAACAAGGGCGCCGCTCACAAGACGGCGCCCTTGTTTCTATCAGATTATTCCGAAAAAAGGGTTCCCTGAACGGGTTGATGTTCGGGATAGCGTTTGAGGAGCGTATCGAAATCGGTTATCAATCCAGTTTGCTCACAAAAGGCGCGTATCTTTTCATCCAGCGCGGCCTTTTGGGGTGAAGCGCACGCATACTGGTTACCGTATTGCCGTATATAGCGATCTTTCACGCCCGGGAAATGTTCATCCAGTTTGCGGTAGTAATACTCGCGTTGCCCTTCACGGCAAGTCATGCCGGCGTGCCAGATACAGAAAACGGCGCCGTGCGCGGCGATCGCTTCCAATAAGCGCCCAATGCCTTTTGGAGTGTCTTCGATATAGGGCAGAACGGGCATCATCAGTACGCCCACGGGAATCCCTGCATCCGAAAGCGTTTTCATAGCGGCCAATCGTTGAGAGGGCAGCGGGGCATAAGGCTCCACGAGCCTCGCGAGGTTGTCATCGGCTGTCGTGAGCGTGAAGGCTACGGTCACCCGGTTCAGGAAGGTATTAAGGATATCAAGATCGCGCAGGATCATGTCGCTTTTAGTGTTGATGTGGATTCCGAAGCCGTAGGAGCTGATCAACCTCAGCGCTTTTCTCGTGAGCTCGTACGATTGTTCGCAAAGGGTATAGGGGTCACTCATCGATCCGGTACCGACGACCGCTTTCGACCGTTTGCCTTTTAGCGCTTTTTGGAGAAGATCCAAAACGTTAATTTTGACTTCCACATCGTCGAAGTTTTCGATCTGATAGCAGGTGCTTCGGGAATCGCAATAGATGCATTGGTGTTCGCATCCCCGATAGATGTTCATCGTGTATTTCGCCCCAAACCAGCTTTCGGGATTCTGGGTGGGGAGGAGGATGCCTTTTGCGAAGGTCTCTTTAATCATCCCGGGTTACTTTCGGAAGAGAGAATGAGACGATCTCGGGAGTCGAGAACAGCCTGCCGGGGAACCATTGCCCGACGCCGTTCGTCACGTAGACGGTCGTCTCTTGCGCTCGATACTGCCCCCGTAACCAGAGGGAGTCGTTTCCGAATATTTTTAAGGCCGCCTGCGTGAGGTACGGAATATAGAACTGCCCCCCGTGGGTGTGACCGGCCAATACGAGGTCAAAACGCGTGTAGAACTCAGGATATTGTTCCAATCGATTCGGGGCGTGAATGAGCAAGATCTGCCAATCTGTTTCATCCAATAACTCCATATGTTTGACCTGCCGAATGAAATAATGGGACTGAATGCCGGTGATGCCGATCGTCATCCCGCGAACGAATATCGTTTGGGTGTCTTTGTCGATGAGGGTAATCCCCAGGTTTCGGTACCGTTGGATCATGTGGATCGGCGCTTCATCCTCCCAGTTGCCAAAGATGGCGTAAACCGGCGCGATCTTTGCCAATTCGAAGAAAAATCGTTCCAGATCCGACACGTTGGTTTTTTTAGCCAAAGCGTCGCCGCCGAAGAAGATGCAGTCTGGATGTTGGCCGGCGATAGTTTTCAACAGTTTTTCTTGGAAAGCGCCCCAACGAGAGAGGTGCAGATCGGCAAAGTAAACGATTTTTATGGAATTATCAGATACCGCCTGTCCGAAATCCAAAACCGTTGTTTTCAATGAACTCGGTTCGATCCACAGGACATAAACCCCAACCAGCATCAGTAAGAAAATGAAAAATAAAAGCCATTTCAAACGTCTCATCGAGCAACCACCTTTTTGGAAATCTCCATGCCACTTCCGATGGCAAAAGAAAGGCGAACCCGACTGTTCGCCTTTCTATCAAAAAGAATGTTCAAACGCGCTCGAATCCGGATAAGACCATCGCGGTCTATTGACCTTCTATGGCGATTTTCCCGGCTTGCAAGGCACGAACGTTCATTTCCAGTAGTTCTGGCTTTTTACCGGCGAGTTTCTTTTCCATCGCATGCTGAACGCTTTCCAGGGAAAGAACGCCCGTAATGCCACAAAAAGCGCCCAAGATAACCATGTTGGCGACTTTGTCGTTGCCGATCTTCCCAGCGATTTCTCCTGCATTTACCCTGTAAACATGGATATCCGTTCGGGTCGGTTCCCGATCGATCACCGAAGTGTTCAACAGGAGCGTGCCGCCGGGTAGTATGCATTTTTCGAACTTCAGGAGAGAAGGAATATTCATCGCGATTACATCCGTTGGCCGGTCGATAACCGGAGACCCTATCGGTTCTTCGTCGATGACGACTGTGCAGTTCGCTGTTCCTCCCCGCATTTCAGGCCCGTAAGATGGGATCCAAGTGACATGCAGTTTTTCGGTCATCGCTGCGTAGGTTAAGGTTTGACCGATGAGCATGACCCCCTGACCCCCGAAACCGGATATGATCGTGGAGTGATATTTCTTGCCAGACAGGCTCATTTGACATCACCCACTTTGTCGATGAAGACTTTTAACGGGAACTCCGGAAGCATCTTCTGTTTGGCCCACTCTAAGGATTCGACAGGGCTGAGTCCCCAGTTTGTCGGGCAGGTGGAGACGATTTCGATGAGAGAGTAACCGAGTCCTCTGGCTTGAGCGGTGAAAGCTTTCTTAATCCCCTTTTTCGCCGCGATGATGTCTTTGGGCGTCAAGAGGCTGACCCGTTCCAGATAGGCAACCCCGTTCAGGTTTTGGAGCAATTCGCATACGTGTATCGGGTATCCTTCAGAATCGGCATTTCTTCCATAAGGAGAGGTGGTCGTTTTCATACCGACCAAAGAGGTCGGCGCCATCTGTCCGCCGGTCATCCCATAGATTGCGTTGTTAATAAAGATTGTCGTGATTTTTTCGCCGCGATTGGCGGTGTGGATCGTCTCCGCTGTCCCGATAGCGGCAAGGTCGCCGTCCCCCTGGTAGGTAAATACGACACGGTCGGGGAGCGAACGTTTGATACCGGTGGCGACCGCGGTCGCTCTGCCATGGGGCGCAACGGTGCCGTCGACATCGAAAAATTCGTATGCGAATACCGAGCAACCAACCGGGGCAACCATAATCGTTTGACCCGTCAACTTCAACTCATCCAAGACTTCGGCGACCAAGCGATGGGCCACGCCGTGCAGACAGCCCGGGCAGTAGGTAAACTCTTTCGCGGTCAATGAATCGGGTCTTTTGAAGGCTACTTTTCCATTCATACAATCGCCTCCCATTCTCGTTTAAGGGCTTCGAAGACTTCGGTGGGCGTGGGAACGACTCCGCCGGTGCGACCGTAAAACGGGGTCGGAACCTTCCCGGAAACGGCCAGCCGCACATCCTCCACCATTTGGCCCATGCTCATCTCGACGGACATCACCATCTTCACCTTCTTGGCGGCCTCTTGTATGGGCTTTTCGGGGAAAGGCCAAAGCGTGATAGGTCGAATCATTCCGGCTTTAATACCAGCCTCGCGCGCCATTCGGATCGTGGTTTTCAAAATGCGTCCCATCGTGCCGTAGGCGACGAAAGCCACTTCTGCGTCATCCATCAAGTATTCTTCATAGCGCACTTCTTTTTGTTGTATCTTTCGATACTTTTCGAAGTTCGCGAGGTTCATCTCTTCTAATTTTAAGGGATCCAGATCAAAAGAGGTGACCGAGTGTTTTTTGCGTGTCCCCTTTCCTCTTAATGCCCAGCTGTCATGGTTAGGCATCCGATCCGGCATGAGGAAATCAGGCAACTCGACCGGTTCCATCATTTGCCCCAAAAGCCCATCCGCGATGATGAGTACTGGATTCAGGTATCGGTCGGCCAGATCGAAGGCGTCGAACATCATATTGACGGCTTCTTGGATCGTAGCGGGTGATAGGACGATCAACCGGTAATCCCCGTGACCGCCGCCTTTCGTGCCTTGAAAGTAATCCGATTGCGCGGGTTGGATATCTCCGAGTCCCGGACCGCCTCGGACGACGTTAATGAAAACGGCGGGTAAAACGGCTCCGGCAATATACGAAACGCCTTCCATCATTAGGGAGAACCCAGGAGAAGAGGTGGAGGTCATGACCCGTGTACCGGTGCACGCGGCTCCGTAGATCATATTCACCGCGGCGACTTCACTTTCCGCCTGTAAAAAGGTTCTGCCAATCTCCGGCATTCGTTTCGCCATGTATTCGATCAGTTCGCTTTGCGGTGTGATCGGATAACCGAAATAAACCTGACAGCCTGCTCTTAAAGCGGCCTCAGCCATCGCTTCCGTTCCTTTTAATAGTGTTTTGTCGGCCATAAAGCCACCCCCTACTCTTTCGGTATCCGGTAAACAGTGATACACGTATCCGGACAGTTCATATAACAGAAACCGCAACCGATACACTTCTCGTCGGGGTCGATCTGCTGAGCGGGATGATATCCCTTCGCGTTGAATTCTTTGGAAAATTTGATGATCTTTTGCGGGCAAACGTTGACACATAGCCCGCATCCCTTGCATCTTTCGGGATCAATTTCTATGTAGGCTTTTCTTGCCATTTTCTCCTCCTTGCCTTTCAGCGGGATTTATTCGCAATTGATAACATAGACGGGAAAAAGAATAACCGCCTTTATTCCCAGGGTGTCTTCATATAGCGGTGAATTGTCATTTTCGGGAAGAAAAAACCGTGATCTCCGGCATCCTGCGCCAATGATTCCTGTACGACCGTCGCGAAGACCGGAATTTTTGTGGTTTCTGATACTTCCCGAAGAATGGTTTCGCCTTGCTCGATCATTTCGATTGTGGTTTCGGACTGCAAATGGGTATTATGGATTAAGGCGGTTATGGAGACGCGTCCTTTCTGACCCAATCGATACATATTTTGGATGATTGTATCGGGTTTATCGGAAAATGGGCGTTTGGTATTCACCACAAAAAACACCGCGGTCGGTTGTTCTTTCGTAAAACGGGACAAAGAGCCGAGTACGACCGCCCCGTCATCGTCTCCGCCGACATCCACCACGGTGCGATAGGTCTCGTTTTGCAAAAAGCCGCCCACTTCGGGAACGATCATCGGCAGATCGCCGCGTAAAAATGGAAAGGGCGGGGTCACTACCCGAAGGCCCGCCGCTTCTAAAGGCGCTTTTTCATCTCGGCTGCGAAAATACGGGCTCACCGTATCGATATCCGCGATCGCCACCTGTTCAAACAGCATTTTCAGCGCTCGGGCGAAGGCTAAAGAAATTTCCGTTTTGCCGCTGCCGAACATACCGAAAAAAATGAAATTCTTATAGTTTTTGAGGATCGGGTGGGTTTTAAAATCGATCAAACCGGTTCCTCTCTATCCTTTCGGATCATAAATTTTGGCTTCTTCCTGGCGGCGCAGAACCCTTAAAGCGCTTTCGGCAAGGGCTCTCTCTTCATCGCCACCCGGGATAATCGTGATCGGCGCGATATATTCTACCATCTCGACGATCCATGGAACTAAAAAGGTTTGATCATAGGCTAAACCGCCGGTGAGAACGATTTGGTCGACTTTGCCTTTCAGGACCGCCGCCATCTTTCCGATCCACTTGCCGATTTGGTAGGCCATCGCGTGATAGACTTCTTCGGCGTATTTGTCCCCACTCCGGATTTTTTCCTGAACGGCCCGCGCGTCGGTTGTACCAAGATAGGCGACTAACCCGCCTTTCCCCTTGATCTTTTTCTTCATCTCCGATAATGGGATATCTCCACGGAAACACAGATCGATTAACTGCGTCAACGGCAAAGTCCCGCTGCGCTCCGGAGAGAAGGGGCCGTCCCCGTCGAGGGCATTGTTCACATCGATGACCTTCCCGTTTTCGTGCGCGCCGATGGAGATACCGCC
>JAAYCF010000160.1 GCA_012744415.1 Thermotogaceae bacterium | reverse complement strand
GCCGATACGGCCAACCCTTCCGGGATATTATGAATGGCGATAGCGGCGGCAATGCTGATTCCAAGCGTCGGATTGGTGAGCCCGCTCATAAAGGTGGCCAAGCCTTCGGGAAAGTTGTGAATGCCGATAGCCAAAGCTGAAAACGCGCCCATACGGAGCAGTTTAGCTTTCTCCTTTTCTGAGGCGGATTCAATCTTCTTACCCACATTCAACTCATGCGGGTTCTCATAAGAAGGAATGACTTTATCAATCAAGGCGATGACAAATATTCCCAAAAAAAACGAGATCACTGTCCAAACGTAACCTTGTTTTTCACCGAGAGCGAGGCTGAGCGAATCTTTGGCTTTTACGAAAATCTCTATCATCGACACATAGATCATCACACCGGCAGAAAAACCCAAAGAGATCGTTAAGAGTTTGGGATTGAATTTTTTCGAAAGGAAACCGATTAAGCTGCCGATACCCGTCGATAAACCCGCGAACAACGTCAATGCGAACGCGAATAAAACTGGACTATCCATTTTTTTCTCCTCCTGGGCGAAGCGTCACGCTTTAGGAAGAAGCCCACTTCCTTAGAAGAAGCCCACTTCCTTAGAAGAAGCCCACTTCCTTAGTCAATTAGAAGCAAGGTTTAGGCGCCGGATTTTATAGACATAAAATCTTCCCGGCATGACTGGATTTTCGTGTGACACGAATAAGGCGATTTTTTCAATCGTCGTCTCAAAATCTAGAAAATTTAGCTTTTCAAGGATTTCCGATTGGATTGATTTCTGAGTATACAGGATGGTCGCGTGAAATCGAAACAAGTCGCCGTCGTATGCGGATTTTTTTATTTCTAATCTGTTAGATAAATCATCGGCAATCCTTTGATGCAACCCTCGCAAATGATCATCCTCGCGAATCGTATACCAAAGGATATCGTATCGCATGTCATTAACGACTTCATTGATTATTTCGACTCCGTTCGAAATGATGCGAATGCGAGAGTCCCAGTAAAGCGAGTCGAAATATTCTTCGATCTTCGCGATATTCTGCACGTGAAAGGCGGTTCTTAGTGAAATGTGTTGTGGAAGCAACGCGGCAGCGATACCGAAATCACCTAAACAATTTAAATCATACACTCTTCTCCTGATTAAATTTTGCGTTTCATCATCCAATAGGGCGGCGATACAGCAAATCATCTGCAGCTCCTTTCTACTGAACTATCTTTACCTTCGATTAGCGCGCCCGTCGTCGAGCGCATAAAACGATCAAGTCGCCCAAGGAAGTGATCTTCTCACCGCGTACGCTATCCTGTTTCCGTGAAGGCGAGCTCGAAGCGGCTACCCTCATTTAAGCGGCTTTTGACCGTCAGTTCCCCCCCGAGCAGTTGCGCGTATTCTTTTGCGATTGCCAACCCCATCCCCGAACCGATGCTTTCCGAACGGCTCCCTTCTATCTTGTAAAAGCGCTCGAATATCCGCTTTTGTTCTGATTCTTCAATCCCGATTCCAGAATCTTCCACGAAAAAGAGGCATGACTTTCCTCGTTTGATCATTCCGACCGTTATCTTTCCGCCCGGGGGTGTGAACTTCACGGCATTGTCAAATATGTTACCGAGAATAAGGCGCAAGGATTCGCGAGAGCTACGGCATTCCGTTTTCGGATCGGTCTTTACAGCCACGAGCAGGTTTTTCTGCTCG
>JAAYCF010000159.1 GCA_012744415.1 Thermotogaceae bacterium | reverse complement strand
TCGAGGATACGCGATTAACTTCACGAATTTCGACACGTCCAAAGATGATGACATGATCGCCTTAACCGGCGGAAAGTTGTTTGTTGATGGCAGCCCTTGGACCGGTACCATTACGATGACCGAACCCTATCTGGTGAACGATACGACTTTGCATGTTATGGATACCCCCGCCGGGTACTATCAAGAGCCGTACGTAAGCCGTGAGGAAATACAGCAATTTATCGATGACGTCCTGCGCGTACGCCTTTCAGCCTGCATCCACGCCGAAGGAGATGGGGCGATCGATTTCGCGTTGGATGCCATTGAAGAGGGGTTAAAACGCTATCCCGTTGAGGACCATCGCATCCGGTTGGAACACGTGCCGATGATGCGCGACGACCAATTGGAACGCGCGCATCGCCTCGGCGTACCGGTCAGCTTTCTCATGGCTCACGTCCGATACTGGGGCGATGTGATTCCCGAACTTGTCGGCGATGAACGCGGGCAACGCTGGTGTCCGGTCCATTCGGCGATTCAATACGGAGTGAGTTACTCTTTCCATTTCGACGGGCCGACTTCTCCCAATAAACCGTTAGAAACCCTGCAAACGGTAACGACACGAAGAACGGTCAGCGGGACGGTTTTGGGACCGGAAGAACGAATTACTATTGACGAAGCCATTCGAGGTTATACGATCAATGCGGCTTATCAGCTGTTTATGGAAGATATCGTCGGCAGCATCGAGGTGGGGAAATTGGCGGATTTTATCATTCTTAGCGATAATCCCCGAGAAACCGATCCCGAAAAAATCTCCGAGATACAGGTGTTAGCAACCTATATCAATGGAGAAATCTTCTGGGAAGGGCGGTAATCACGCAAAATCGGCAGCGGTCAGGCATTGCGGATAACCCCCACTGTGATATTCGCGACTACTTTTTTTAAAAATGACGCCAATAAAAACCCGGACTTATCGGCTGGGCCCCCCGGCGATAGACCGTGCCGCGCGGAACCCGACATCGCTTTCCGTGTTTTCGGGGAAGATCGAAAAGCGTCGGACGTTGGATAAATATGTTAAACCATCCTCACCGTCCTCGGTGCCCCAGGACCCGCCTCGCATCACCTTGAAGGAAAAAACAGGCGGATCGGGCTGTTCGGGTCCCGCAGGATCCGTCATCAACAGCGGACACCCTTCCGGTGCGTATTCAGCGCAATACATTTCCCACCAATCCGAACACATCTCGAAAACGTTGCCAGTCATATCGTAGAGTTCGAGTTCATTGGGGAGTTTTTGCCCGACTTCGTGAACCCGTCGGCCTGTCCCGTCTGAAAGATCGCTGTTCCAATAGAACCAGGCGTAGTTTGCGGGGAAAATACTCGTTCCGGAGTAAAGCGTATCACCCCCGCCCCCGCGCGCGCAGTACTCCCATTCCGCTTCTGTGGGGAGCCGGTAACCGCCGTTATCTCGCGGGACGATTCGCGCCTCTCCGCAGGAAGAATCGTAAGCTTCCGCGTATCCCGACATTCGACTCAGCCAGTCGCAGTAAAAAGTCGCGCCGTACCAGGAAACGCGTGTGACCGGCATCGCGGCGTAGTTCAGCGGAACGGTCACGTTGGGCTCGACGTTGGTGTTCGTCCAAGCCGTTTTTATCTTCCATTTTTTGTCGACGATGTCGTAATAGATACCGGTCGATGGGTCATCCCACCACGTCTCAATCACCGGCCGCCCGTTCAGCCATCCCATCCCTTCCGTCGGATACGCCGGGTCTTCTTCATAAAAAGGAACGTCAACGTTATTGAGAAATTCCAAAAACTCCTGATTGGTGACTTCGTATTTGCCGATTTCGAAGTTCTTCGTCAAACTGACCGCGTGGGCCGGCTGATCGTTGAAATACCAGGGCGGTATTTCGCCTCCCTCCCATTCCGGATGGAAGTGGTCTCCCATCGTAAATTGCCCGGGGGCTATCGTCACCATCTCTCCGGGTTCTCTCATGGTGGTAAAAGAAAAAACGTTGGATTTTCCTTCGACAATTCTTCTACTGCTTTGTTTATCGGCTTCTTCGACTTCCTGATAGGCAAAGACCTGCCAACGGTAAGTCGTATTGTAGTCGAGTACACGGCTTTCGACACCGGTTGCGGCAGTCGTATACGAAATGCGATTTGCGGGATTCCACCATTCGCTTTCTTCCGCATAAACGACAACATAATGGTCTATTACAGGATCCTCTCTGGTTTTCACCTCTGTTTTTTTTGTGGGAAACCCGATCCATTGGAAAAACACATTGAGCCCTAAGCCGGTTTGAGTATCACCAGGCCAAAGAAGACGCACGATCGGAAAATCGGTGTCATTTACATTATGAAAGCAGGCTGAGAATAGAAAAATAACGCAAATAAGCAGGAATCGGAGTGCCGCCTTTTTCATTGTTTCACCCCCGAAAAGTTGTATTTATCAACGTAATACGCGCCGCGGCTTTTACTGTGGACATCTTCAAAAAGGCTATACCAGAAACAATCCATAAAGCCCGAAGCCGACGGTTCGCTCATTTGCGGTTTTATACGAAAATCTGTTTTATGGCTAAACGATTCGGTTCATCAGGTGGTAGAACCCGGAGTGATCACGATTTTAATAACAATATTATACACCGTTATTGTACGATAGTCTTAAAATTACTAAAAGAAGGTCTCATGCGGGCGCTTCTCTCTTAACAAAATTTTTCGGCCATAAG
>JAAYCF010000158.1 GCA_012744415.1 Thermotogaceae bacterium | reverse complement strand
TTCGATTGCGACATACGACTCCTCCTATTAGGGCATTCTATGGATGCATTTTAGTGGGCAATACTGGAAAGTGTGGCATAAAAAGGCTGGCATAAGGTATTTTCAAAACCACGTTGATTCTTCAGCTCAAATGTTCTCAAAGACTCTTGGCGGTTTTTCTGATACTACCTCCGAAAAAATCAGGTCGTTCTGTGATCAGACACTAAACACGGAAACAAATAGATAAGGGATAAATGATTTAGATACTCTTAACGATTTTATCATATCCCTGTTTTCGAGTCAACAGCAAACGCAGTATAAAAAACGGAGTCGCATCGGCTTTTTTCGGCAACAGTCTTTTGAAATAAACCAAGAGGTAACCAAAAAACAGCCGATCTTGCCTTCAATGAAAAGCGCCGTTTTTTATTTTCTTTATTTGCATTTTTCTGAGCGACTTTTTTTTACCTTAACTGAGGAACGGAATTCCGGATCGTCCAAACAGTTATTGAGAAAGGGCTAACGTGATACTCCCAGCGCGCCGCAATTTGGATTAGTTGCTCCAATCGATCTGGGCGTTTGCCGGCGCGGTATTACCCCGAACCAACGTTCCCTTACTGTTCTCATCCCACGTATCTTGTATCGAACCGTCGCCGAGCAAGACAAAGAAATCATCGGAACGGCTAAACGGCGTTCCGCTATTCCAGGGGTTAGAAACGTTCGTGTACAGCTCAGTACCCTGGAAGTAAATACCCCCTCCGGCCGTTCCCGCCGAATTGAAAGCAATGCTAACGTTTCCGGGATCACGAGCGGTGTCTAAGACTGACCCCATATGGATCCAAATGCCACCGCCTTCTTCTGTAGCCGTATTGGAAGCAATCAACGTCGAAAAGAGGATGATTTCCGAAGAAATGTGAGCCAGTATACCGCCGCCATTACTGGAAGCTGCATTCGCTTCGTTTTCAGTTATGGTAGAGTCTTCAATCGTGATGCCGGAGGATTCGCTGAACAACCCCGCCCCGTCTCCAAATTCACCGTAGAGCCGGTTCTCGGAAATTTGCGATTCGGTGATCGTGGCATCGGTATCGACGGCATAAACACCGCCGCCATCCGCATCCCCCGTGGTCGCATCCGTTTCGTTCACCTGGTTTTCTGAGATAGCGCACCGGGTGAGGATTAGTCCGGCATCGTCGGCATAAAGGCCTCCTCCTGCGGTTCTCGCGCTATTACCGGTAATCGACGTATCCTGTATCCACGCATCGGAATTGCTTATACCAACCCCGCCCCCGTAAGCTTCGTCCGTACAGCCTAAATTCGTGTTGGCTGCAATCAGCGAATTTTCGACGGCTAACCCGGAAGATGTGCAGTATACACCCGCCCCGTACCCGCCAAGCGATTCTAAAGTATTTTCTTTGATTTCCGCCCTCCGGATCACCAGCTCAGAATCCTCGGCATATACACCGCCGCCGCGTACAAAGTCATTGTAACGGCAGGTGTTCGATGTCAACGTGGCGTCCTCAATCAAAACGCTTGATCCCGATAAATAAATGCCTCCGCCAAGAGAGTCCAAGATACCGGTTTTATTCGTCTCATTAACCGTGATGATTGAGCCTTCGTGAATCGTCACGGTTGCGGAAAAGCCGTAAAATCCTCCGCCTAACGAAGCTTTGTTACCCGACAACACCGTATCTAAAACGGATAGGGTTGCGTGTTCGCAGTAAATACCCCCGCCTTTTTCGGCGCATTCGTTTTGGTCAACCGTTAAGGAACTCAGCGTCGCTTCGACCCCCATCAAAAAGAGCCCGCTTCCAGAGGTAAGAGCCGTATTTTCCGAAAATTCGGAGTTGATGATATTTACGACAGAAGTCGCGACATATAACCCCCCGCCTTCCTCTTCCGATTCGTTCCTGTTGATCGTCGAATCGATAATGGTTCCGCGAGATTCCACGATGCAAATACCGCTTCCGAAACTGGGAGTAATGTTTCCTTCGATCTCGCAAGAATCAATCGCGAACTGCGACATTTCGGCGCAAAAACCGGCGCCTTCGATGTCTGCGTAGTTTCGCGATAACGTGGAACGAACGATCGATACGGTCGACAGAAGGGCAGATACCGCGCCGACGCCGAGGTTTTCCGATTCGATTCCGTTATCCGTGATACGGGAGTCCGTGAGCAGCAGTTCTCCGAATGCGACACCGATACCGCCGTCATTATGGTGCAGATAGAGATTTTCCGCGTAAACGGAAGAGAAAAACGCCGAAATAGTCGAAAAAATGAGATTGCGACAACCGGAAATGTCGATATGATAGAGATAGGCTGGAATCCCGACGGCGCGCGCCCCATCCTTTTGAGGAGAAGGAATCACGGGCGGATTCGTAACCGTAATTCCCGTGATCCCATCCGAACCCACGATATTCAGATTACGGGCGCCATACGCATATTCACCGGATCGGTCTTTTGGAAGGTCAGATCTTTTAAATGCTTCAAGATTACCGAACGTGTCCCGAGCGATAGTAGGAAATAAGAACCATTCAAGCTTCCCGAAAAACAACACGCCGTATTCGCCGCCTCCCGTAAGGGTAGCGCGGTCTGTTTCTGTGAATGCGGGTGATGCTGTTACGGTTAATCCATACGGAATATACACCGTATCGGGCTCGACGACCGTAGACCCTCGTTCTATTGCGATCGTATCGCCGTGAAAGGCGAAGGCAACCGCTTCCCCAACGGTCTCGTATTGCCCGATAACCGCGCTGTTTCTCCATAGAGAAACAGGAAGAGGCTTCAGAACGTCCGAAGTTGTAAAACCACGCGTTTCCGAAGTAACCGTCGCGCCGTTTGCAGCGACCGCTTCGATTTTCCAGTAGTAACCGGTGCTCAAAGTTAACATCTCTCGAAGCGTATACCACGTGTCCGTTACTAATTCAACGTTTTGCTGGATGAGGGATCCCGGTGAATCTCCGAAAAGAATGCGATACCCTGCGGCGCCGGTTGCCCCTTCCCATTGGAGTGTCAGGTTAATGCCAACATCCGTCTGGTCTTGCGCCGGGTAGGTTAATCGCACCGGGGTTTGCGACAGGTTCGTCACGATCGCGTCGACGAAAGAACTCAGGAACGCCTCATTTTGCGCCTGAACCGTGCCTTTAAGGTATGTAAGCGTTACCTGTTTGTCGAAGGAAATCGGAGTTTGAAGCGCCAAAACGAACGCGCTTTCATTCCCTATTTGCCGAGAGAGCGAAACGATGGTCTGTGTGATCCCATCTGCGCGCACGGCGAACTCGGATCGCTGAAGCAGCGTTGGCTCTTTCATCGTCTTGTCGAAAGTGGCGATCACCTGGGTGCCGTGTTCGGTCAGCGTCGCGCTGACAAGGATCGGGGCATCCCCGGGCACCTGGTTGGTCACAACCTTTCCGCTGAAGCTTTCCAGATAGGCGCCCTCGTTGCTCTGAA
>JAAYCF010000157.1 GCA_012744415.1 Thermotogaceae bacterium | reverse complement strand
GTTTTTCTCTCTTATCGCCTGGGAACCCTCGAACGTTCAGCCGTTTACCGATTGGTCCGGAAATACCTCGGTCAATGCGGCATTGAGAAAAATAAAAGAGGTCCCCACATCCTGCGGCATACCTTCGCCACGACCTTAATGAAGAAAGATGTGTCGCTCTTCAAGATCAAAGAGCTGATGAATCATAAAAACATCTCCACGACGGAGAAATATTTGCATGTCGTTGAAGAAGACCTGAAAGATGCCGTCGAACAAATAAAACTCTAAACGGGAGGCGAGATCATGTACTCCTTGCAGAAACTGGAATTCGAGAAAGTGTTGCGCTTGATTGCGCAGTACACGTTTTCCAGTTACGGGAAAGAGGCGGTCCTTTCGTTTCAACCGATCGATAATCCTGAGCTGGAATTGACGAAAGTATCCCAACTGATCGATTTGTTTCGAAGATACGCTGAACCCCCCGTGGGTGGAATCGCAGATATCCGGCGGGAGTGGGCGAGAGTTAGCGACGGTGAGATTCTGGAACCGGGAGAGTTGAAGAGGATCGCCGCTAATTTCGATTCCGTCGCCCGATTGAAACAGTTTTTCGAAGGAAAGACTACTGAATTTCCATTTTTAAACCCGTTCCTAAGCCGGTTCCATACGCTTGAAGAATATGTCAAATTCGCCTTTCGCGCGATAGAGGATGACGAATCGATCTCAAGCCGCGCTTCTCCAAGGCTAAACCAGATCCGTCAGGATCTGAAGCGCGCGATGCGTGATGTGAAAGGCCATTTGGACAAGTTGATGAGCGGGTCTTTGAAAGAGGTCGTTCAAGACAATGACCTGTTAACGCGAGACGGTCGTTTTGTCATCCCGATCAAAGCGGCGAACCGGCACCGGGTCTCCGGGATCGTTCATTCTTCTTCCGGGAGCGGCGCCACATACTATATGGAACCCGAAACCTTGGTTCCGCTGAATGACGCAGTCCGAAACCTGTACTCTCAGGAGCGCGAGGAGATCAACCGGATCCTTCGGGAATTGTGTCAAATGCTGCTTCAGCGCGCGCAAGAGATCGAAAGCACGATCGCCGCGTTGGTGGAGTGGGACTCCCTTTGGGCGCGGGCGCGTTTTGCAATCGATCAAGACGCGGTCATTCCCGAGATCTCTTCGGACTGCTCCTTCACCTTGAAAGAAGCGAAGCATCCCCTGATCGGAAAGCGGTGTGTGCCGCTCTCGCTTTCCTTGTCCGATACATTGCAGGGAATCGTGATTACGGGACCGAATACGGGGGGTAAGACCGTTTCGTTAAAAACGGTCGGACTTTGCCATCTCATGGGGTTGTCCGGGATCCCGGTTTGCGCCGCGACGGGTACGCGACTCGGCCGTTTCGCGCATGTTTTGGTGGATATCGGAGACGAGCAATCGATCGAACAAAGCCTCAGCACCTTTTCTTCCCACATGAAGAATATTATCGCGATCAGCGAAAAAGCCGGTCCCGAATCTCTGGTCTTGTTGGACGAATTGGGCGCCGGAACCGATCCGGTCGAAGGATCTGCGATCGCGTTAGGGATCCTCGATGTCTTTTTGGAACGGGGCGCCAAACTGTTGGTCAGCTCCCATATGACGCCACTCAAGCTGTATGCGTACCAGAAAAAAGAGTTGGAAAATGCGTCGGTGATCTTCAATGTCGATGATCTGCGACCGACCTTTCAGTTGGTGGTGGGTTTGGCGGGCAGCTCCAACGCGCTGATTATCTCCGAGCGATTGGGGTTGAGCAATATTATCATCGAACGCGCGCGAAGCTTTTTGGATAAAGATGTGCAGCGCATCGACGAAGTATTGAACCTCCTTCACCGTCAAAAAATAGAGATGGAGGAGCAGAACAGCCGGATACGGCATCTCCGGGAAACTTTGGAAAGACAACAGATATCCTTAGAGAAGCAGCTCGAAGAGATCAAGCAGAAGAAATACGGGGCCTTCCTCAAGGAGATCGAGTCGATGGAAGAGGAGTTGCGCGAAATCAGGCGCTACACGCAAACGAGGGTGGCCGAATTCCGTAAAGAGAAGCAACAGCATCCGGGGGAAGTCGAGTCTTTCAACCGCGAAGTGCAAGGGGATATTACACAGAAAATCGCGGAACTCAGAAGAAATTGGGAGGGGTCTTTTAAGCAGGAGAGCCGAGAAGCGGAGATAGAACGCTTGAAGCCCGGGGATTGTGTCCTGCTGAAAGATAGCAAGCTGGTTCTGCGGGTGATCGAGAACAAAGCGTCGACGATTCTTGTCGAAAAAGACGGAAAAAAACTGGAGATCCCCAAAAGCTTCATCGACCAAAAAACCGCCCCCCCCTCCTTAGAGCCCAAAAAGGAATGGATTCAAGAAAACACATTCCAGGAAGACTTCATCGGGGATCGTCTGGATATTCGCGGAAAAACAGTGGAAGAAGGCATCAACGAGTTAGAGGCGTTTATTTCTTTCTTATTGATGAAAAATCGGAAAACCGGTTGCGTGATTCACGGAAAAGGAACCGGAAAATTGGCGGACGGTTTGTGGCAAAAATTTGCCAAAGACAGGCGAATACAGACCTATCGAATAGGAAAGCCCGAAGAGGGCGGAACAGGCGTTACCATTATCACGTTATCTTAATTTCGTTTGAGGGGGAATTCTAATGAAAAGTTTTCAACTAAAAGGCGGTATACCGCTAAAAGGTCAAGTCAGAATCTCCGGTTCTAAAAATACGGCGTTGCCGTTGATTGCGGCTTCTTTGTTGACGGAGGAGCCGGTAATCCTGAAGAACGTACCGAATCTGGAAGATGTGAGAACGATGGTCGATATCCTCAAACACGTGGGGGTCGCCGTTTCGTTCCGAGACGGGACGATGGCCATTACGCCGAAAAGCGGATTAGGAAACCATTTGCCTTATGAGTCCGTTCGAAAGATGCGCGCTTCGTTTAATGTTCTGGGCCCCTTGGTGATGCGTCACGGAGAAGCCCATGTCCCGCTTCCGGGAGGGTGCGCGATCGGTCCGCGGCCGGTCGACATGCACTTGGAAGGGATGCGCGCTTTGGGAATAGAAACCACGATCAATCATGGGGTCGTCAGCGCCAAACGGATTCAAACGCCAGATGCTCAGACGTTTCACCTGAGAATCCCATCGGTCGGAACAACTGAACAACTGCTGTCGATCGCGGTTCTCATGGAAGGGGCAGAGGTCGTGCTGAACAATGTCGCGCTGGAACCCGAAGTGCAGGAGATGGCTTTGTTTTTGAACCGAATGGGCGCGCGAATTGAGGGGATCGGTACTTCCGCCCTGCGTATCACCGGAGTCAAGCGTTTGTTCGGAACGGAGTACGAAATTATCCCCGATCGTATCGAAACGGGCACCTATTTATTGGCCGCCCTGGTCTCCCGCGGCGATGTAGAACTGGTCGGGTATCATCCGGGGCATAACGTCACCCTTGTACGAAAACTTCAGGAGATGGGTGCGGACATCCGGGAATCAGAGAATCGGATTCGCGCTCGGTATCTTCGGCCGCTCCGCGGCACGGATATTCACGCGGAAGTATACCCGGGAGTCCCCACCGATCTCCAACCCCAACTAACCGTATTAGCGGCGGTCTCGGAAGGCGTTTCGGTTATTACGGACACGGTCTTCACCGACCGATTCGTCCACGTGGATGAATTGAAGCGTTTAGGCGCGAACTGTTCGGTGCGCAATCACACGATAATTGTCCACGGGGTCGATCAGTTGAAAGGCGCGCCGGTCAAGGCCAACGACTTGCGGGGGGCCGCCGCGCTCATTCTTGCCGGGATCAACGCCAAAGACCAGACGGTGATCCAAAACATCGACTACATTTTCAGAGGGTATGAAGAGATATCCTCCAAATTGCGGGGAATTGGGGCTCAATGTGAATTGGTAGAAGAGGAGCTGGCATCGTGAAGACGATCGTAATTGCCGGCGCCGGATCCAATACGGGGAAGACCGCGGCGGCGGAGTTCCTGGAATCCGTCATGCCGAAGTCTTTCGTGATCAAACTGGGGGAAGGCGTCCCTCAGGAAGAAAACCGAATTCCTCTTTTTCCCGTGGATGCGGAATTTGACGATTTTTCTGATACAATACCCCCGGAGACAGAATACTTGATCATCGAAAGCGGGCGAATCGCCAAGAAGATATCGGCCGATTGTCTGATTTATATGGACCTCTCAGAAGAGAGCGCTTCGTACGGCGAGGAAACGGCAGGGGCTACCGACTCGAAAAGGTCACGGAAAGAGTCGACCTTATGGCTGTTGGAGAAAGCGGATCTGGTCAGCGGGAAAAAGATAACCTGTCGAAAGGCCTGGGAGATTGCCGATCGATTGGGTATACAGAAGCAATTGGTCGGAAAGATATTGAATTTTTTAAAGATAAAAGTGATCGGTTGCCAATTGGGATTATTTTAGTTGGAGGAAAGAATGAAGAAATTTCAAAAATTGGAGCAATTCGCTCAGGAAGGGAAGGATTCGATCGATATTCCCGATCAACTGCCCCTCATCCCGATGCGGACCAATATGTTGGTTTACCCGGGATCGGTGATACCGTTTTACGTCGGTAGGGATAAGTCGTTGAATGCCTTGGAAGAGTCGATCGAGAAGAAAAATCGACTCATTTTTTTAGTGAGCCAGAGAAACCTTGAAATAGAGGACCCGACGCAGGCAGATCTTTTTGATATGGGCGTCGTGACGCAGATCATGCAATTGATGAAACTGCCGGACGGGACCTTCAAAGTCCTCGTGGAAGGCTTGGTGCGCGCACGGAAGACTCGGTATGTGGAAGGCGAAAAGTTTGATTCCGCAGAGATAAGGATCACCGTTCCGGAGTATCGGGTGACCAAAACGATCGAAGTCTTAGTCCGCAAGGTAAAAGAAGATACTCAGAAGTATTTTAACATGACAAAAAAGCTGCCTCCAGAAGCCTTGCAGGCGCTTGAGGACACTTCCGACGTTGATCGTTTCGCAGACTTCGTCTCTTCCGTTCTCCCGCTGCCGCTGGAAGACAAACAGAAGCTTCTGGAGGCAGAACACCCGAAGGAACGGCTCGAAGCGTTGCTGGGGTATCTGACCAAGGAGATCGATCTTTTGAAAGTGGAAGAAGATCTCGAACGGAAGGTTCGTTTCAAACTGGAACAGAACCAAAAGGAATACTACCTCCGCGAGAAGATGCGAACCATCAAAGAAGAGCTGGACGGAAGCGAAGAACAGGAGATCGTCGAACTGCGGGAAAAAGTCGAAAAAGGTAACTACCCGGCCTTCGTTAAGGAGAAAGCGTTGCACGAGATCGACCGGTTGGAAAAGTCTCCTACCTATTCCGCCGAATCAACGGTGATTCGGACCTATCTCGACTGGCTGCTCGAACTGCCTTGGAACGAAGAGACGGTTGACGAGATCAATATCAAGCAAGCGCGGAAAATTCTGGATAAAGATCACTTCGGCCTCGAAGAGGTTAAAGAGAGAATTTTGGAGTTTTTAGCGGCGCGGGCTTTTTCTAAGAGTTTGAAAGCGCCGATCCTCTGCTTAGTCGGACCTCCGGGGGTAGGCAAGACCTCTTTAGGTCAATCATTGGCGCGCTCGATGGGCCGGAAGTTCGTCCGCATGTCGCTCGGCGGGATGCGCGATGAGGCGGAGATTAGAGGGCATCGCCGCACCTACGTTGGGGCTCTCCCCGGACGAATTATCCAGTTGATAAAAAATAGCGGCGTTCGTAATCCGGTTATCTTGCTGGATGAAGTGGACAAGATGGGGCAGAGTTTCCAGGGCGATCCCGCTTCGGCGTTGCTAGAGGTGCTCGACCCCGAACAAAACGCCAACTTCGTCGATCATTTTATGGAGGTGCCGTTCGATCTTTCGAAGGTTATCTTCATCACAACGGCGAATGTTCTGTATACCTTGCCGCCAGCGCTGAAAGACCGGTTGGAAGTGATAGAAATCCCCAGTTACACTGAACTCGAAAAGATAGAGATCGCTCAGAATTACCTGATCCCCAAGATCCTCGCGGACCACGAGATGACGAAAAAGATACGGTTTTTGCCTCAGGCGATCCGGACGGTCATCCAATCTTTCACACGAGAAGCCGGGGTACGGAATCTCAATAGAGAACTCGCCAGCCTCGTTCGAAAAAGCGCGCTGAAACTTCTCGAGGAGGAGCTGCCATCCGTTCGGATCGATCGCAAAACGGCATTGCAGATGCTGGGCGCAGAAAGGTTCTTCGAGGATGAACGGCTCGAAAAACCCTATGTCGGCATTTGCACCGGGATGGCGTGGACGGCGGTGGGGGGGTCGATTCTTCATATCGAATCGCTTTTTGTTCATGGCAAAGGGAAACTGATCCTCACTGGTCAACTGGGAGAGGTAATGAAAGAGTCCGCTCAGATTGCGCTTTCCGTGGCCAGGAATTACTGCTGCAAAGAGGATGAAGAAGAAGGTCACTTCTTTAGCGAATATTTCGATAAACACGATCTTCACATACACGTTCCCGAAGGCGCCGTTCCGAAAGACGGTCCCTCTGCAGGGATCACGCTGGCGGCTTCGATTACCTCCTCGATTCTAAAGAAGCCCGTGAATCACATGATCGCCATGACGGGCGAACTGACGTTAAGAGGAAAAATCCTTCCTGTCGGGGGTATCCGGGAGAAAGTATTGGCAGCTTATCGGGCGGGTATAAAGGAAGTCATCCTTCCGAAACAGAACCAGAAAGATTTGGAGAAGATACCTTCCGAAGTGAAAAAAGACCTGCGGGTCCACTTTGCGAGCGCCATAGAAGAAGTATTAAAAATCCTGCTATTGAACGGACCCGTCTCGGAGAAACAGAAAAAACTCGCGGAAATAGAAGCAGAGACGACACGCAAAGCGGGAACATAATATGCCTCCATTTTTTTCCCGCATCGCACTCTTTCGAACGGCCTTCAATATCAAAGGGCTCATCAAGGAAGGCTATTCGCAGTACGCCTTTGCCGGACGTTCGAATGTGGGAAAGTCGACCCTGCTCAATTACCTGTTCAACCAAAAGATCGCTAAAACGAGCGCGACACCCGGTAAGACACGCTCAGTCAACTATTATCTAATTGATGAGCTGTTTTTTTGCGTCGACCTTCCTGGTTATGGGTACGCGAAGGCTGCCAAATCAGAACAGGATCTATGGAGAAAGGTTCTGGAAAGTTATTTTGAAAACAATCCTGCCTTAAAAGAGGTCTTTCTTCTGGTTGATTCGCGCCATCTATTGCTGGAAAAAGACGAGCAAATGATCGAGTGGCTTCAGTACCTCGGGGTCCCTTTCTCTTTTGTGCTGACTAAAACGGATAAGTTAACGACAAATCAATTAGCCAAACAGACGGAAGCGATTAAAAACGCTTATCCGAAAAACCGGTCGGTCTTTCCCGTCTCTTCGCTGAAACGGACCGGCAGATCAGAGCTCGTCGCTTATATCGACGACCTTCAAAAGGGCTTGGCAGAGTGAACAGAGATCGGGGCGAAAAACCCCGCGTGACAGGGGAGATAGCAACTGAAGCGCTTTTCATTCAGGTTGCAGCGATTTTTAGATATCCTGAATAAACGGTTGGAACAAAAAAAAATAGAACTGGGGATGATCTCTCAGGAACTCCGAAGGAAAGAGGAGGAGATCACCGGTCAAAAAAAAACGATCTTCGCGACGCAAGAAGCTTTTCATAAGAGGATGCTTTCGAACCGGATATTGCCAAGCGAGCTTACCGGATATACCTTCTATATCGACAGCCAATATGAAACCCTTAAAAAATTAGTTCGCCAGAGAGTGGAGATCGAGCGCCGTTTGGAGCGCTGCAAAGAGGAGTACATTGAGATCAACCGAAATGTGCAGATCTTCGAAAAGTTGAAGGAAAAAAAGTACCGTGCCTTCGCCGAAGAAGCGGATTTAGAAGAACGGAAAGAGATGGATGAGATCGCAATTAGAAGAATAAAGAAAAACAATCTTTCGGAAGCAGGTGATAACGGATGAAGAAAGCGAAATGGGAGCAGCTGATGATTGTGGACCATCCGCTGACGAAACACAAACTAACGATTATGCGAGACACCCAGACGGGTCCGAAGGAGTTCCGCGAACTTTTGTATGAAATGACGCTGCTGATAGCCTACGAAGCCACCTATCAATTAAAAACGCACGAGGTCTCCATCGAAACGCCGATATGCCGTATGACGGGCGAAAAGATAGAAGACAAGGATGTGACGATCGTGCCGATCCTTCGAGCGGGATTAGGGATGTTCGAAGGTGTTTTAACCTTATTGCCGAATGCCTCGGTGGGGTATGTCGGGCTTTACCGGGATCACGATACTCACCTCCCGATCGAGTATTACTGCAAGATCCCGACCGTTCAGGAAAAAGACGTGTTTATCCTGGATCCAATGCTGGCGACAGGACATTCCGCCTCGAAGGCGGTAGACGTGATCAAACAGTCGGGCGCGACAGGGGAACGGATTTTCTTTTTATCGATCATTTCGGCTCCCGAAGGGATCGACGAGCTGGTCGCGAACCACCCGGATATCAAGATCTTCACCGCTTCTCTGGATGAACGGTTGAACGAAAGAGATTACATCGTACCCGGGCTGGGGGATGCGGGAGACCGACTGTATAAAACCCCGTAAAGAAAGGGCTGTGTTATAATAGCCAAACGGTTATCGGTTCGCGCTAGCGAATCGATAGCGGCGCGGCCATTAAAGAGGGTTTTTATGGAGACATTGTACCGGAAGTACCGCCCGAAAGACTTCGAGGAAGTGATCGGCCAGGAACCGATAAAACGGTTGTTCCAACGATCTATCGAAGCGCAGCAACTTTCCCACGCCTATATCTTCACTGGCCCGAAAGGGACCGGAAAGACCACTTTCGCCAGGATCATCGCGAAACGGGTAAACTGTCTGGCCCCCCTTCGTAGCAATCCTTGCAACCAATGCGACCAATGTATCGCGATTGCCAAAGGAAACCATTTGGACGTTATTGAGATGGATGCGGCTTCGAACCGGGGGATCGACGACTTTCGGGCGATAAGGGAAAAAATCGCCTATCAACCCGTTCAAGGTAAGAAAAAGGTCTATATCATCGATGAAGTCCATATGCTGACAAACGAAGCGTTCAACGCGATCTTGAAAACACTTGAGGAACCGCCAGCCCATGCGTTGTTCATCTTGGCGACCACGAATCCGGAAAAAATACCCGATACCGTGCTTTCCCGGTGCCAACTGATACCGTTCCACAATCTGAGCGAAAAAGAGATCGCGGACTATCTCGGGAAGATTAGTCGTCTGGAAGGGTCGGAGCTTACCCCGGAAGCCGCGGGTACGATCGCGGGCTACGCGCGAGGCGGCTTACGAG
>JAAYCF010000156.1 GCA_012744415.1 Thermotogaceae bacterium | reverse complement strand
TGTCGCTTCAAACCCAGTGGCTTCAAAAAAACCTGAAAACCGCTTACGATACCGTTTCTTCCCTTCTAACCGGGATCAATACGGATCCGAATACGCTTCTTTACTCGCAATTTGAAACCTATTGGCGGGTGATGGCCGCGTTGTCCCAAACAGACGGTCATCCCTCCCTCAACTGGCTCTCACAACCGCAAAAGTTGAGGGAAGTACGGGAGCTTCTTAGAACACAGCGTCCCGCTCTGGATATGCTTCGGTCTTACCGCGCTTACCTGCGTGAAAAATATACGGAACAAATCTATTCGCTGGATCTGGCCGTGATGATCGAAAAGATGGATTCTTTCTTTTTCACCTTCTCGAAACCGATGAAAGCCCTAAAAGAGTGCGCCTTATCCGGCAAATTGACGCAAAGCTGGAAAGAGGACCTGAAGAAAGCGCTGTACGTGAAAGAGCAGGAACCGGAGCTCCAAAAGGCTTTCATCGCGACGAACGATCTTCCGGGTGGCGCAACGATGAATCCCTCCGAGTATTTGGAAAAGTTTATGAAGCGTTATGAGTCGACGGTTTCTTATGAAGAAAAAAATGAAGAAAAGTATATCGCGATCGAGATCCTTTCGCGAATAAAAACCGATGCGGCCTTTTCGTCGCAAGTTGCTGCCGTATCCCAAGCCTTTCAAACAATCCAGCAGATCTTTGGCGAGATTCGCGAGATTTGTGGGGCCGATCTTCGATCGGTATTCCTGCCCATGAGGGCGGGGGAATCACTGCGCGCGATCGACGAATACCGGCAGGCTTTGATCCCGCTGATCAACTTTTACAGGACCGGCGAAGGGTTCTTGAAACAAGGGGCGGCGTTGCCGCTGGCCACACTCTCCGAACTGTCTCGCGCGATAGGGGAGATCAGCGAAATCCAAGGGTATCCGAAAGAAAAAGCGATACTACTGGAAAAGATAGAGACGTCGGGGGCAAAAGCGCCGACTACCCTCCCCGAGATGCGGAAGCTGAACACCCAAATGGAACAAGTCCTTCAGGCGGCAAAGTTTTTGAGGAGCGCGGGCTTTCCTTCGGAAAAATCCGAAAGCCACGACCATCCTTGGGGAAAACTAAACCAACCGGCATTTTTCCAAACCGTCTTAACACAACGAGATCAGGACCGGCTTAAAGAAGCCCTTCGCTTACTCACCGCGCGCCGTCAAGCGCTGCTCGCGTTGTTCGACCCCCAGTCGTGTCTGTGGACGAAAGTTTTCGGAGAGGATGTTTCCTATACGTCTCAAATGAAGTATCTTGCAATACTTAAGAATCATCTCGGTCAAATTCCCGCCTGGATACGATTCGAGACAACGATAGCCGAAGAGGGGCGCTCTCCGATCACACAATTTCTGGCATTGGCGATGAGCGCCCGCGTACCCGCGAAAATGTTACCCCAAACCCTACTGAAAACCCTCTACAAGCAGACGATTAAACGCGAATGGGAACGAAATAACGTTCTGAGGCATTTCACTCCGCGATACCGGGAAGAGCAGATAGAAGAGTTCAGAAAGATGGATCGGCAAAGTATTCGGGTCACGCCTTCCCGAATCGCGAGAAGGGTCATGGAGCGGATTAAAAAAGACGGCTTGCCGGAGGAAGAGGTTCGGATTCTCCTGGCCGAAGCCGATAAGAAGAGGAATGTCATTCCCGTGAGAAAGCTCTTCGAACGCATTCCCGAACTCCTTTTCTCGCTGAAGCCTTGTATGATGATGAGCCCGCTCACCGCCAGCCAGCTGATCCCGTTGCGATCGCTCGCCTTCGATGCCGTGGTATTCGACGAAGCTTCCCAGATCTTCACCGAGGACGCGATCGGGGCGTTATGCCGGGCGAGGCAATTCGTTATCGCAGGCGATTCCAAGCAGCTTCCTCCAACCAACTTCTTCCAGGTTCTCAGTCGATTGAGCAACGAAGAATCCGAGTCAGCGGAGGAAGCGCTGGAAGATTCGAGCGCTAACTATGACAGCGTGCTGGAGGAGATACAGCGCGTTCCGAATATCCAGCGACTGACGCTCAACTGGCATTACCGCAGCAAATCCGAAGCGCTGATTAGTTTCTCCAATAAAGCCTTTTACAACGATCGACTTGTGACTTTTCCGGAGCCCTATCATAGCAGCCCGGCTCTTGGCGTAAAATACGTGTTTGTCCCCGACGGCGTTTATGACCGTGGAAAGAGCCGCCAAAACGAAGCGGAAGCAAGAAAAGTCGTTGAGCTGGTCTTTGAGCACTTTACCAAACACCCGGCGAAGAGTTTGGGCGTTATCGCGCTGAGCGAAGCGCAGATGGATGCCATTCAGGATGAGTTGGATAAGCAGTTGGTCAAAAACGAAAAGTATCGTAATTTTTTCCTTGAAGACCGACTGAACGGTTTCTTCGTGAAAAACCTTGAAAATGTTCAGGGGGATGAGCGAGACGTCATCATCTTGAGCGTCGGGTACGGGAAAGATAGAACCGGAAAGTTCTCTTTCCAATTCGGCCCGATCAATCAGCAAGGGGGGGAGCGGCGTCTAAATGTGGCCATCACGCGCGCCAGAGAGAAGATGATCGTGGTGTCTTCAATTTCCAGCGCCGACCTAAGCGTTTCGGGTTCCGCAAGCGAAGGCTTGAGAGCGCTGAAAAACTACCTGGCTTACGCGGAGCAAGGGGTTTGGGAAAGCCCGTCCAAAGCATCCGCCTATGACGAGGCGGCGGACAATGCCTTCAGCGTCGACGCGGACGTGGCGAAGACACTTCAGGAATGGGGATTGACGGTCTTCCGCCACGTGGGGAACGGCCCATTTCGTTTGGATATCGCCGTATTAGATCCGGATGAAGAAGGCGCTTACCAATTAGGAATCGAGTGCGACGGTCCGGAGTATCGGGCGGTCCGATCCACAAGAGACCGAGAGCGGTTGCATTTCGAGGTCCTCCAAAGAATGGGGTGGCGCGTGCATCGGATCTGGTCACCGAGCTGGGTCCAGAACAAAACAGCGGAATTGGAGACCTTGCGCGAGCGACTACGAATCGAAAAATCCGTTCAAAAACCTCACAATCCAACGTATAGCGGGATCGTCGCCGCTCCTCTTAATGATCAACTTTTAGAACCGAAAAACCAGAATCCTTTGTGAAGGCCGTTTTTCGAGTTCTTTTAAAAATAGTCTCAATCAATTTCACTAAAAAATGAAATCACTTGACAAACCGATAGAAAAAGAGTATTATACCGTGCCATCAATAAGATGGTGAATTATTTTCTGGAGGAAAAAACAGCATGGTAAAAGGCACAGTTAAGTGGTTCAATTCCCAAAAGGGGTACGGCTTCATCACTCAAGATGGAGGCAACGACGTTTTTGTACATTTCTCCGCAATCCAAACTGACGGCTTCAAAAAACTGGAAGAAGGCCAACGCGTCGAATTTGAAGTTCAAAAAGGTGACAAAGGACCTCAAGCTGCGAATGTAAAAGTGATCCAATAAGGATACTATTCGACCGCTAAAACGGGGGGGGAATTCCCCCGTTTTGCTTTTTCAGGGGGAGTATGGGCAATTTTGTCTTTACCGATCTCTACGAAAGAGCTACCAATTATTTCAGGCTATCCTTTCGAGAAGCATTAGGAAAATGGAAACAAATTTCTTTCGAGCAACACCCCATCGCCGAAGGCCTTACCATTGACTCTTATCGGTGCGAACCCTTTCAAAAGGCAGAAAAACTTCTGGTTATTACAGGTGGGGAACACGGCATTGAGGGGTACGCGGCGATCGCATTTTTAGATATCTTTCAAAAGGAGTTCCTGTCGCTCATCGACCGAAATCGCGTCGGTCTGCGTATTTTGTTGCCGATCAATCCCTGGGGGATGAAGCATCATCGCCGTGTGAATGAGAACAACGTCGATCTAAATCGAACCTTCGTTTTGGATCCTGAAGCGATAGACCGCAATGCAAATCCCGCTTATACCGCCGCGTTGAAGCTCTTGCAGGAGGAGAAACCGGTAAGAGGTTACAATCTGGCGCGATTCCGCTTCGCCTGCCGGTATCTTTGGATGGCCAACAGAATCGGGTTTAGCGCCTTGAGAGAAGCCTTAACCTTAGGCCAATTCCAGTATCCTCGGGGCTTATACTACGGCGGCGCTCAAATCCAACCTTCCACCGCCTACATGAAGCGGTACTTCGATGAGGTGTTCTCTTCCTGCGACGATATCGTTCATCTCGATATCCATACAGGCGCAGGACCAAAAAATCGGATGACCATCGTCAATTCCGCTTTTTCTCCGGGAGAATCGTCCGAATATGAACTCCGGTACGGTTATCACCCCATCGTGAAAACCACGAACGACGAGTTCTACGCCATGGTAGGCGATATGATCGACTATATCAATCAAATGGTGCCGGTCAAATTTCCGGAGACGAAGTTTTACTCCACTTGTTTTGAATATGGTTTAGTGGGAGAAAGTCCGTGGGGAAAGCTGAAAAGCCGTCAGGCTATCATCCAGGAGAATCAGGCCTTTCACCACGGGGCGGAGTCAGAATCCGTTCACCGCTTGATACGCAAACGCTTCGAAAAGGTATTTTATTCCAGTTCGGAAGAATGGCATAGAGCCATGGCAGAAGATACGCGCCGGGCTTTGTCGGGTATCCTGCGCGCCCATCGTTTTATCACGTAGCCGCCGCTGAAATAGTTTATTCCGCTTTCTTGCCAGAGCCCGTGGGAGGTATGGTAGAATAGGCTGTTCCGAATCCCGGCATAAAACCAGGTGAAGTTATGTATCTACAGGACATGATCCAAAAATTGGACGCCTTCTGGGCCTCCAAAGGATGTTTCCTCTTGCAGCCCTACGATATGGAGATGGGCGCGGGCACTTACCATACGGCAACCGTTTTAGGCGTTTTAGGGCCGAAACCCTGGCATTGCGCTTTTGTCCAACCCAGCCGAAGGCCCACGGACGGAAGGTATGGAGAGAATCCCAATCGGATGCAGCGGTTTCTCCAGTATCAAGTTTTGCTGAAACCTTCCCCGAAAGACTCTCAGACGTTATACCTCGAATCTCTAAGAGCTTTGGACATTCGACCGGAAGAGCATGATATTCGTTTTGTTGAGGATAATTGGGAATCTCCGACGCTTGGCGCGTGGGGAATCGGGTGGGAAGTCTGGCTGGATGGCATGGAGATCACGCAATTCACGTATTTTCAACAGATCGCGGGATATGATGTCAAACCCATTCCGCTCGAAATAACCTATGGCATCGAACGGATTGTGATGTATCTTCAAGGCATCGACAACGTATACGATCTAAAATGGAATGAAAACATAACCTACCGAGAATTGTATCATCAAAACGAAGTCGAGTTTTCGCGTTATAACTTCGAGAAAGCGGATACCGACATGCTTTTCCGGTTGTTCGACATGCATGCGAAAGAATGCGAACGTTTAATCGGTGAAGGGCTGGTCCGGCCGGCCTATGAGCAAATGGTGAAGTGCGCTCACACCTTCAATTTGTTGGACGCCCGGAATGCGATCAGCGTCACCCAACGTCAAACGTATATTGGAGCGATCCGGAATATGACAAAGAAGTGCGCAAAAGCTTACCTCGACGCTCTGGAACCGGGAAATAAAGATCTGAATGCACCGGAAAACGGATGAAGGAAGGTCAGGAAATAAAAAACAACGGGATTTCGTCAAAATAGGAAGCTGAAGTGAATTCGCAGGATGGGTGAAAAAATGGAAGAAATGAAAAGATGCATATTCCCCGAGGAAAGCAGAGAGATCGTGGAGAAGTTCCGATCGGGTCAGACAGAAATCGCTTTTCTCGAGTTGAAACATCACGTCAAAGAATGCCCAGTATGCGCACAACGCTTTGAAGCTTTTTGCGCCGTCGATCATCTATTCACCGGAGCCAAAAACGATGTCGTTTTATCCGATTATCTAAAACAAGTCACTAAACGGTGCGAGCGGGCCGGTATCGGTCAATCTGAATGTATGACCTTGTACGAGGTTTTTATTGCACATACGTACACGCAAAACACGAGCGGCGATTCGGAAATCGCCAAAGAACTGTCTTTGGCCCAAGAGTTTTATGACCTTTTGGATGTCAATTTACCGGTTGACCGTAAAGGTGTCGGTAAACAAAAAGGGTTTTTATATCGATGGGCGACCTATATGGCGCCTGCGGCGATTGCCTTGATTTTTTCCATCCAATGGGTTTCAGGACCTCTTTTAGCTTCAAATAATGGACCATCCGTGATAAAAGGCACGTTTTTACCCACCTTTGATTCTCAAGCTTTTTACACGCCGAAAGAGGCTTACAGCACCAGCAAAGTGGAACCGGAATATCGAAACTACGCCTTGCCGGTAGACACCGCTTTGAGGAAAACCTATGATTTGTCTTTCGATTCCGAGGAGACGGAGAACTCGTTCAAAATCATCAATATTTCTTTTAAATAGATCGTAAAAGGTTATTATGCCTTTCATTGTCTATCCGAAGATCAAAAAACAGTCGTTTTTTGATCTTTTTTTATGATCAACATCATAATATAAAAAAAAGGAGAAGCAGAGAGATGAATCGAACACTTGGAAGAATTCCGTTTTCCGAAACTTTGAAGTATACCCAACTGGCGCAAAAAATGATCGAGCAGGGAAAAGACATCGTTCGACTGACCGCCGGCGAACCAGACTTCAATACACCCGACGCTGTTATTGAAGCCGCTTACGTGGCGATGAAGAAAGGGATGACGAAGTATACGAACAGTTCAGGTATCGAAGATCTTCGCGTAGGGATTTCGAAGATGCTTCAGAAATACGGCGTTCAGTACAAACCTGAAGAAATCGTCGTTTCCAATGGCGGAAAACATGCGCTGTTCAACGCGCTTTATGTTTTAACGAATCCCGGGGATAGCGTCGCCGTGATCACGCCTGATTGGGTCAGCTACCTCTCTCAAATCGCGATTTGCGGATGCCAAGCGGTGAAAATCCCCACACTATTCGAAGAAGACTTTTACCCAAGCCCCCAAACGATCCGAGAACACCTGACCCCCGAAACAAAAGTCCTCATTATCAATTCGCCTAACAACCCGACCGGTGCCGTCTATTCGAAAGAACTGCTCGAAGAGATCGCTCGCATCGCCATTGAAAAAGATCTTTGGGTGATCTCCGATGAGGTTTACGCCAATTTGGTTTACGACGGCGAACACACCAGTATCTCGACCTTTCCGGGTATGCGGGAACGCACTGTCGTGATCAATGCCTTTTCGAAATCCCATGCGATGACCGGATGGCGATGCGGTTATTCCGCCGCACCTGTGGCTGTCACGAAAGAGATCGGCAAATTGCAGTCCCACATGACCTCCAACATCAATGCGCCGACTCAAAAAGCCGCCTTGAAAGCGCTGGATGTGGATACGCATGAGATGTTCGATGAATTCAAAAAACGACGGGATTTCATATGCAGCCAGTTGAAGCAAATCGGATTTTCCTTCGTTTATCCCAAAGGCGCGTTTTATGTGTTTATGGATTTCAACCCGTATATGGCCTCTTTCAAAGACGACGACGAACTGGCGCAAAAAATCATCACCGATTTCGGTGTGGCGATGATCCCCGGAAGCGCCTTCCACGCGCCGGGTTTTCTGCGAATGTCTTACGCTTCCTCGATTGAGGATTTGAAGAAAGCCGCGGCGCGATTGGAGCGCTTCTTGCGGGAATACCGCCGTTAAACGCAAATAGATCGTTTTTGGCCATACCATCTGAAGATGGAAAGAACGAAAAAGGTGGTCCGACCGGACGCCTTTTTTATTCGAAAAGGAGGGGGATTATGGAGTTGAAAGCGAAACGAAAACCGCTCGCGCAACTGCCGACGCCGATTACGACGTTAGACCAGTACATCGAGGGGTTAACGATTGAGGTTAAGCGTGACGACCTGACGCATTTTCTGGCTTCAGGCAATAAAATACGAAAGTTGGAATTTCTTTTTCAAGAGGCGATCGACAAAGGGTGCCGACAGATCGTTACGTGCGGGGGAATCCAATCCAATCACTGCCGGGCGACAGCTGTGATGTGCCGGGAAAACGGGATAAAGCCGATTTTGTTTTTACGAGGGCAGAAGCCGGCTTTTCCCGAAGGGAACCTTTTCATCGATCATCTGTTAGATTCGGAAATCCATTGGATCACCCCCGAGCAGTACGCCCAGCGGGATGAATTGATGGCCGAATACCGTCTCTCACAAAAAAGCCCGGACCAGATCTACGTCATCCCCGAAGGCGGGTCCAACGCGTTAGGTGCTTTGGGGTACGTTCAGGCCGTTCGGGAGTTGCGGGAACAAACGGTTTTGGAAAATCTCGAAGGGATCTTTATCCCCGTTGGAAGCGGCGGTACCTATGCCGGCATTCTATCGGGATTGGAAATGTTGGGCCTTCAAGTACCGGTATATGGCATCAACGTGACCAAGACACCGCATGAAGACTTCATAAAAAGAATCATCGACATCATGGGGGAAATACAATCTCGTTATGAACTTCCGTTACGGGAAGGATATGAAAAGCGAATTCTACTTTTGGACGACTACGTGGGCGAAGGGTACGCCCTCCCGACCGAAGAGGGGATCAAACGGTTGAGATCGCTGGTTTCTAAAACCGGTATTCTGATTGACCCCGTTTATACTTCGAAATGTTTCGTTGGTATGCTGGACATCTGCCGAAAAAAAGCGTTGAAACATGTTCTGTTTTGGCATACGGGCGGGGGGTTTTCCGCATACGCTTACGCCGATCGCATCTACAAAGGCGTTTAGAGCGTTTACCCAAAGGATTTGTACCTCAAAACACCGACCAAAAATTGTGATATAATTCGGCGATATTATGCTTAATGCGTAAGAGGAGGAATTAGATGAGGGAATGGTTTTTGAAATGGGAAAAAATAATCATCTGGGTGGTAGCCGTCGTATTCGTTGGCGGTATCATTTGGTGGAGCATTGCGGAATATATCAGCGTCGGTCAGTCGACGACTCAGCGCAATGCTGCTGACGGTACGTACACCCCCAGCAGAGACGAGGCGTTAGCTGTCTTAACGAAAGATGGCACGGACCTCAAGCACGACTATTGGGTCTTCTCCAACGAACTATCGACGACATTGCAGCAACTGATAGCTTATTATAAACAGATGGGAATGGACCCCGATGAGTTGTTCGAAGAACCGTACGTCGAGCTGAACGCCGTACGGAGTTTGGTCGACGGGAAAGTTCTGTCCTATTATGCAGACAAAACCAATATCGCGCCGACGAAGGCCGAAATAGAAGCCGCGTTACAACAAGTGATCGATGAGAACGTCACAACCGACGAAATCCGACAAGCCGTTATTGCTCGATACGGCAGCATCGAAGCTTACAAAGAGATCATTCGACAACCGATGACGACCCAGTTGACACGGGACAAGGTCAACGCCACCGTTTCCCAGCCAACGGAAGCCCAATACCTTGCCTATTTCGAAGATAACTTGGAAACCCTTCAAAGCGAAGGGAATCAAGTAAAAGGCGCCCATATCCTCGTTGATACAGAAGAATTGGCCAGTTCGTTACTCGAACGCATCAAATCCGGGGAACTGTCTTTTACCCAAGCAGCCAGCGATTTTTCGTTGGATACTTCAAATGCCCCCAACGGCGGCGAACTGGATTGGTTCGGCAAAGGGCAGATGGTGAAAGAGTTTGAAGAGGCCGCTTTCTCTGCTTCGTCGGGAGACTTGGTCGGACCGGTGAAGACAGATTACGGTTATCATATTATCCGTATCGACGATAAAAAAACGCTCTCTTCCTTTGAAGATTTCAAAAATCAGAGCGACCTGTGGGAAAAAGCCAAAGAAACTTTGGAAAGCGAAAACTACACCCAATGGCTGGCGGACTATAAGGCGGGGGAAAAGCTGGATTACCTGCTGAATGACAACGTCCTCGCAATCTTCGACCAATACGTGAAGGAAACGAATGAAAGCGAAGTCGCAACCGCGGTTGTCGCCTTCCGGTCTAAATTGGAACCCTTCATCGTGATCCCGACGGAAGGAAAGAACGCTTGGGCGCAAGACGTCGACCCGCGTGTTTCCGCGTTGTTCCTAAAGATCCTGGAAACAGAAAACGAGGAACTCCAAAAAGACATTACGCTCTTTGATCGCGCCAAATTGCTGAAGAATAGCCTGAATCCGAATTTGGCTGGGCTGAAGATGGATGAAGTATTGAATCGTATCGCCGAAATAGACGCACAATTGGCGGGAACAACAGAAGGGGCGACCCGCACACAACTCCTCAACCAGAAGTTCGAGTTGAAAGATGTCGAGGAATACTTGCAAAAAACTGATGAAGTCGCGGCTAAAGGCGTTGCCTTATCCGAGGTCGATCAGGCAATAGAAAAACTCAAAGCCGCAATCGCTCAAAACAACGAACTGAGGTTAATGGGCTATCAAGAGCTTTACAACTATAATACCTCTTCGAAAGCCGTTATCGAAATGCTCCACACCATGATGCCGAACGATCCGCAGGTTTCACTGAGATACTACCAGAGCACGCTCGATGATCTTTTACCTTATATCCAAAACAAGAGCATCTACCTGCAATATCGAACCTATCTGGAACCTCAGATGATGGAGATCCAATCCAATTTAGTCGGTTTGGCGCAAAACGAGAGCGCCTCGATCGATACACGCGTGACGGCCTATGAATCCTTGCTCTCGATGATGGAATCTTTGGAGTACTTCGAAGAAGAGGTTGTCTACCTTAAAGAGTTGAAAACGCTGAAACCGGACTATCCGGATATCGATTTAATCATCAAGCAAGTGGAAGAAGCCATCGAAACAGCCCGTTTGGAAGCCGAGGAGGCCCTCAAGAACGCAACTTTGAACGCTTCTGCCACCACTGCCGAAGCGACCGTCGCGAATTAATCATAAAAAAGACCCGGGAAACGCGTTTCCCGGGTCTTTTTTGGCTGGGACGGAGAGATTCGAACTCCCGAATGTCGGAGCCAAATTCCGATGCCTTACCAGCTTGGCGACGTCCCAAAACGGTGGTATTTTACCCTATTCCGGAAAATTTGTCAAGAACCAAAAAGAACGAAAACTATACGTGGAAGTGAACGAATTTGATCCGTCTTTCAGTTACCAATAATAAAACCGATTATAGCTTTGAAAAGCCGATTACCGGTAGTGCGTTGCTTAAAGAAACGGGAATCGCGTTTCCACGCCCAGTTTTGGGCGCGCGCGTGAACAATCGGATACGCGAACTCGCCTCGCCGATCTTTATCGATTCTACGGTGGAATTCTTTGATATCACCTCTTCGGACGGATTTCGCATGGTTCAGCGCGGTTTGATCTTTTTGCTCTATTTGGCGTGCAAAGAATGCTTTCCGGAACGGAAACTCCGAGTCTTGCACAGCATCCAGAACAGCCTCTACTGCGAATTGGGAGATTGGGTGTCCGGTAAAGAAATCCAGCTGCTAAAGGAAAAGATGCGGGATCTCGTCGAGCAAAACCTCCCCTTCTGGAAAGAGACGCTCGACAAGATCGTCGCTTTGAAGTTCTTCAAATCTGCGGGAGACCACGATAAAGTGAAGGTTTTCAAATTCCGAAAAAAAAGCACAGTGAGTATCTATCATTGCGGCGAAAAAGCCAACATCAACTACTTTTACGGGTATATGCCCCCGAGTACCGGGTGTTTAAGCGTATTCGACCTGAAAGTATACAGCCAGGGGTTTTTACTGATCCACCCGACTCCGCTTTCTCCCGACCGTCTTCCGGAGTACAAAGAATTGCCCAAGTTTTCTCAAGTCTTCTTGCAGTATCAGAGATGGGGTGACATTCTCGAGGTTAATAACGTGGGAGATCTTAACGAATGCATCGTAAACGGCCGCATAAGGGAACTGATCATGATCTCCGAAGC
>JAAYCF010000155.1 GCA_012744415.1 Thermotogaceae bacterium | reverse complement strand
GCCGAACTCCTCCGAATAGATACCTTTTTCCAGCTTGATGATCTCCAAAGCGGCCAAAAAGGTCACGATGAGATCGATTCTGTCTTCGGCCTCGGTGAAAAGGTCCTCGAACCATAGCGTCTGACCTTCCGAAAGCCAGAGAAGCAGCTGTTCGACGCGTTTGGACAACGAGTATTTTTCTCCTTTCACGCGATAGACTTTTTCTCGAAGTTTGAGTTCTTGATAGGCTTGTTTGAAGACGTCATACAAGCGGCTGGGGATTTCCCGATTCAACAAGCGCTGCGCGTTCTCTTTTTTCGCTCTCGTCGGGAAGGTTTTCGTCGCCTCTTCCTCTTTCCTCTCCAAAAACGCTGTGAAATCCTTTAAGCGTTCGTACTCTTCTATCTGATGAACCAACTGCTTTCGCGCGGACTCCGCTTCCTCCGCGTTTCCTTGGTCTTGGGCCAATAAAGTTTTTGATTTTAACTCCATCAACGAAGAGGCCATCACGAGAAAGTCCGATGTGACGGAAAAATCCATCTTTTTGAGCGTTTCCAGGTAGGCGATGAAATCGTCTGCGATCACAGCGATTTGTATATCTCGGATATTCATCTCCCGTTTTTTTACTAGAAACAACAGAAGATCCAAAGAGCCCTCGAAATGAGGGAGTTTAAACGTGAATTCTTCCGGGCACATCGGAGTTTCGGGCTTTTTAGAAAAGCAGGTTGACGGCCGACCTGACTTTTTCCATGGTCGCTTGGGCGATTCGGCGCGCTTTGTCGTTTCCGTCGAAGATGATTTGATCGATATATCCGGGGCTTTGGTCGATCAAACGGATCTTGTCCCATATCGGTTCGAAAATCGTGACCATATTCCTGATCAAGATCCGTTTGCATTCGATGCACCCGATTTTGGCGCCGACGCATCCGTCGGTGATCATTTCTTTTTGTTCTTCCGTTACACCGAAGGCTTTATGATAATCCCATACCGGGCAGATTTCGGGATTTCCCGGATCGGTTTTGCGTTTTCTGGCGGGATCGGTAATCATGGGCAAGATCTGCTCTGTCAAATGCTTTTCGTTGTTGTCGATGAGGATGATGTTGCCGTAGCTTTTAGACATCTTGCGCCCGTCGCTCCCTAATAATTTCGGAAACTTGGAAAGTAAGGATTGAGGCTCTGGAAAAAGCTCACAACCGTAAATATAGTTAAATCTTCTCGCGATCTCGCGCGTCAGTTCGACGTGGCTTAATTGGTCTTCACCCACTGGCACGCCATCGGCCAGATACATCAGGATATCCGCGGCTTGCAAAACGGGATACAGGAGAAAACCCGAAGTGTTGATGTCGGTCGCCCCTTGGAGTTGTTCTTTCATCTCTTTGTGTGTCGGAACTCTTTCCAGACGCGGAACGGATGTGATCATCGAGAAAATGAGGCAGAGTTCCGCGTGTTCTTTAACGCCGGATTGAACGAAAAGGATGGATTTATCGGGATCCAACCCGACAGCCACGAAAATTTTCACGAGCTCTTTTGACAGCGCGGCAAGTTCTTCCGTTTTATCGTAAGCGGTCGTGAGGACGTGCCAGTCAGCGACGAAAAAACACGTCTCATGTCCTTCATTCTGTAGTTTCACCCAGTTTTGTAGCGCCCCGACGTAGTTCCCGATATGGAGATGACCTGTCGGGCGGCTGCCGCTTAGTATTCTCATAATCTCCCCCTTCTTCCTCGTATAAATGTCTTGATTCTACCATACTGAAGGGTTTTGAAGCTACCGGGACCCGGCCCTGTTTGACGACGCGCGTCGTTTTCTTCCCCGTACGGCATTCCTCCTTCCGACAATGATTACAGCTTTGTCGTTATTCAGTCAACTAACGTTCACTTTTCTGTGTTGTAATTCGCTTGATTTGTGTTATAATCCGCGAATGGAAGGAATTGCCTTCCGACACATCCTGTCTCGTTCGAGAAGCGAGACCATTTTTTATGCCCGTAGGAGGTTAACGTGAGAATTTACGAAATTATGTTCATCGCGGATCCCCGAGTCGATGAAGAAGGACGCGAAGCGTTGGTGGAAAAGGTCAAAAAAGTGATCACCGAAAAAGCGGTCGGAACCATTGAAAAAGTGGATCGATGGGGAATTCGCAAACTGGCTTACAAGTTACCCAGAACGAAACTCACCGAAGGAGACTACACCGTCGTCTTGTTCCGTTCAAACGGAGAGCAGTTGAAAGAGATCGACGTCCTGTTCCAAGTCACGCCCGAACTGATCCGAAAACAAATCGTGCGTCGCGAAGACTTGGAGAAGAAAGAACGAAAAGAGTGGCTTAAAACGAGGGACAACCCGTTAGAAGAACTGGCCGTCACCGATGATCCCTCTTCCGGGATGAAGGAAGAGATCATCGAACCCACGTTTGAAGTGCAGGGCGAATCGCAGTCATGAGTATCAGCTACAACCGGGTAATGCTCGTTGGAAGATTGACGCGTGATCCGGAAAGCAAGTACACCACATCGGGTTCCCATATTGCGAAGTTCTCGATCGCGGTCGATCGTATCCCCACCTCAACACAAGCCGAACCGGGGACGGACTTTATCCCGATCACTGCATTCGGGAAAACGGCGGACTTCGTAGCGAATTACCTGTCCAAAGGTCGTTTGATTCTGGTGGAAGGCCGTTTGCATGTCAACAAGTACCAAGGCCAGGACGGCACGAACAAGACGTTTACCGATGTGATTGCGGATACCATTCGTTTTATGGAAACCAAAGGGACGTCTCAAAGAGAACCGTATCGACAGTCCCGACCGGAAGAACTGGCGGAGGGCGATCTCCCTCCTAATCCGATGAACGACGAATTTAGCGAAACGACGCTCACGCCTTCCGAAAGCGAAGGCGGACAGAGCCACGACGACGAAATACCATTCTAAAGGAGGAATACGTAATGGGTAAGGTAACCAGAGGCGGTTCTAGAAATAGTTCCGACATGAAGAACAAAAAATTCAGAAGAAGAAAAGTGAAGAAATGTCAACTGTGCGTCAAAAAAATCGATTTCGTCGATTATAAAGATGTCAATTTTTTGAAAGAATACATGAACGATAAAGGAAAGATTCTTCCGAAGAGAATCAACGGGAACTGCGCCAAGCATCAGCGTTTTATAAAAGATGCGATCAAGCGCGCCCGTCAAATGGCGTTAGTGCCCTTCACTAAAGACTGATACGACTTATTAAAAGCGCCACGCGTAGCTCGAAGCGGAATTAAAACTGAATATTTGGGTAGAGAGAGAGAGCGCCCGCAGGATCAATCCTCGAATCGGATTCGAGGATGTCCGGGGCGCTTTTTTATTGGAGGCATCATGGAGAGATTATTGAAGATTGCGGTGATCGGGGCGGGTGTTGTCGGATCTTTGATCGCGCGGCAATTGACGCGGTACCGGTGTGAAATCCACGTGTTTGAAAAAGAGGAAGACGTGGGGTGGGGCGTTACAAAAGCCAACTCGGCTGTGATACACGGGGGGTACGACGACTTGCCGGGAACCGTTCGCGCGCGTTTCTGCGCCAAAGGCAACAAAATGTATGCTGCGCTTTCCGAAGAGCTTGGTTTCGAGCTGAATCGTATTGGTTCGTTCGTATTGGCGCAGAAACCGGAGGATTTTTCTTATCTCGAAACTTTGCGAAAGCAAGCCATAGAAAACGGGTTGACCGGGTGCGCCATCCTACCGGCTCAAAAAGTGCGGGAGATGGAACCGTATGTCGCCGATAGCATCCTTGGCGGTTTTTGGTGTCCGACCGCGGGTATCACCGAACCGTGGATGGTGGCGATCGGGGCGGTCGAAAACGCTGTCAAGAACGGCGCGCATTTGCATCTTTCGGAAGCGGTGACCGGTTTTATCACCGATGAAGGGCCAAGAGGCCGACGGATCGCCGCAGTTAAAACGGATCGGAGCGAATACCCGATCGACATTGTCATCAACGCTTCAGGGCTTTATGCCGACGAGCTTTCAGAGCTGGCCGGGGCCTCTTGCCCGCCGTTGCACCCGAGAAAAGGTGAATATCTGTTGCTCGACAAGTTCGATCCGCCGCTCGTTCGGTCCGTTCTTTTCCCCATTCCCTCAGCCATTTCAAAGGGGATACTGGTTTTGCCAACGGTTGACGGCGGTTTGCTCCTTGGCCCGACTGCGACCGATTTACCAAAAGGGGAGAAACAAGAGACGCGTACGACGCGAGAAGGCTTGTCGGAAACGCTCTCTTCCGCGAGGACGTTGGTTCCAACCCTTGACCCGCAGTGGACTGTCAAGTCTTTTGCGGGTTTGCGGCCCGAAAGTCCGCAAAAGGATTTTGTCATCGGAAAAACCGAAATCGACGGGTTTGTTCAAGCGGCAGCGATGCGTTCTCCTGGACTTACGGCCGCTCCCGCGGTCGCGGAGCATATCGTGGAGGAAGTGCTTATTCGGGAGTGCGGGTACGCTTTCGAGAGAAATGATCGTTTTACGCCAGTGAATCCGCCTTACGAGAACGTCAGCCGTTTGTCGTTAACCGAATGGGAAAAGAGAATTGAAGAGGACCCCCTTTACGGAAAGATGGCCTGCGTCTGTAACAAAGTGACGGAAGGGGATATTCGAGACGCGGTGCGAAGGGGCGCGACAACCGTCGATGGCGTCAAGTTCAGGACGAGGGCGTCTTTCGGGCGTTGTCAGGGAGGATTTTGCTTAGCGAAAATCGCGGAAATATTGGCGCGTGAATCTGGGCGATCGCTGGGGGAGATCAAGATGCGGTCCGGGAAAACCGAAATCCTTCGGGGAATGGTGAGAGAATGAAAGAGATGACGACAGACACACTCGTGATCGGCGGAGGGGCGGCTGGAATGGCTGCCGCGGTGGAATGCGCAGAACGAGGGTGCAGAACGATACTCGTGGAAAGAGAGGAGTATATCGGGGGCGTTTTGAATCAATGCATTCACAACGGATTCGGCCTTCATGTTTTTAAAGAGGAGCTTACCGGCCCCGAATACGCGCAGTTGTTCAAATCCCAAATTCGTCAAAAAGGGGTTGAAACCCGCTCGGATCTTTTTGTTGTGAAAGTCGACGCGAAGCGACGTGAAGTTGTGACCATGGGAAAAAACGGTTGCGCCATCTATCGGCCTCAAGCGTTGATTATGACGACAGGCGCGCGCGAACGGCCTTTCAACAGCTTACGGATCCCGGGGACGAGACCGGCGGGGATCTATACGGCCGGCGTGGCGCAACGGTTTGTCAATCTCCACAATCGATTGCCCGGGGAACGGGCGTTTGTTTTAGGTTCGGGAGATATCGGCTTAATCATGGCTCGCCGGTTAACGCTCGAAGGGATGACGGTGCTAGGTGTCGCCGAACTTATGCCGCACCCCGGGGGATTGGCGCGGAATATTTCCCAATGCCTACACGATTTCAATATTCCGCTGTATTTATCAACCAGCGTCGTGGAAGTGCACGGTCGCGAACGTTTGGAAGGGATTACGCTCGCGAAGTTTGATCCGGTAACCTTGCAACGACTGCCGGGCACGGATGAAACTATCGCCTGCGATACATTGATATTATCTGTGGGTCTCCTGCCGCAGAATGAACTGATCGAATCTTTCGTCGAAACCGATCCGGTCAACCGGGGCGTTAAAGTAGATTCTTTTATGCGAACGACGCATCCCTGGGTTTTTGCGGCCGGTAATAATGTCGGCGTCTATGATCTCGTCGATTTCGTCACGCTGGATGGAAAAATCGCTGGGCAAAGCGCCGCGAAGATGGTCCATGACGGTTTTCTCCCCGAAAAACGTGTCCCTTTGGCGAGAACGGAAAATATCAGCACGTTGATTCCGTCGCTCTGTTGTTTGGAAGGGAACCCGTTTACGATCTATTTCCGATCCAAAAAAACGATGAAGAAAGCGCGGATCTCCATAGGGCCCGGCCTCTTCGAAACGATCCGGATGGGGATTAAACCAAGTGAAATGGTCGACATTCCGTTCACCGTGAAGCATATGGAGAAGCTCAAACAATTAGGATTATCTAAAATCGAAGTCTCCTTGAAGGAGGTTCTATAATGGAAAACCGAACGCTTACGTGCATTTCTTGCCCTTTAGGATGCGATCTGGAGGCGGAAGTCGTCGGAGATACCGTGACAGTAACGGGCAATCGGTGCGATAAAGGGGTTGCTTATGCGAAAGCCGAGATCCTGAATCCCCAAAGAGTCGTGACTTCGAATATCCTTGTTGAAGGTGGTATCTGCCCTTTGGTGTCGGTTAAAACGAGCGCGCCGATTCCGAAAGGCTTGATCGGAAACATGATACAGGAATTGAAAAACATGAAGATCCGGGCGCCGATTCGAATCGGTCAGATTCTGATCCGGAATTTATTGGGCACCGGTATTGACGTTATCGCCACGCGAGAGGTCGAAACTTGTCCGGCCGGGGAGTGACCGAAGGCTTTCTCATTTCCGAGGGGGTTCGATCCGGTTTTTTTATCGGCCGTGGATTATAGTATAATTGGCCAACATGATCCTGGAAACGAAATCGGAAAGGGGGCCGTTATGCAAGGTATGGACTTAACGAATTATCGCGATCTGTTTCGAGGCCACACGGAACTACGCATACAGGAAAACTCGGAGTCGGTTTATACGATCACGAACGGTAAGGTCGAACAAAACACGGAAAACTCGAGCGGTGGCATCAGCGCGAGGGTTTATCACAGGGGAGTATGGGGATTCGCCTCTACGCCTGTTATCAGCAACCATACAGTCGGGGAGGTCGTGTGCGCCGCAACGGCGAACGCCGACGTCTTCCAAAGAATGTCGATGGCTCAAAAACCGCCTCTGGAAGCAATTGCCTCACATTCTTCGTTTTCCAAAAACCGTGTAAAACCTGCCAGCTCAAAAAAGGAAAAGCTCGATCGGCTTCTTACGATCGACGATTATATCGCGAAAAAATTCCCGGATCTCAAGTCAAGGATGCTCTTCTCCCGAAGTCAGCAGATTGAGAAGCGTTGGATTACTTCTTTCGGTTCCGAAGCGAATTCCTCCTATCCCCGTGCCCATATCTACGTCAGCTTGACGTACGAAAAGGATGGCGAATCACTCGAAAACATGGAGATCTTTGGCGGATTCGGTTACTTCGAGGAGCTATTCGACGACCTTCCCGGCATCTACACAAAGATTGACGAGTTATACGATCACCTCAGAAAAAAGGTGGAGGGAGACTATCCGAAACCGGGGTTTCAGGATGTGATTATTTGCCCTTCCCTCGGTGGGATATTGGCCCATGAAGCGGTCGGCCATACGGTTGAAGCCGATTTCGTGAAAAGCGGTTCGATAGCCAAAGATGTCCTGAACGAAAAAGTCGCGTCGGATATCGTGACGATGGTAGACTACGCCCATCACTACAAAGACGATTTGCTGCCCGTTCCGGTATTCACCGATGATGAAGGAACCGAAGCGGTCGACGCGGTTTTAATCGAACACGGCGTGTTAAAAGGGTATATGCACAATCTGGAATCGGCCCAGGAGCTTAGATGCGCGCCCACAGGAAACGCAAGAGGATTCGCCTTTTCGGACGAACCGTTGATAAGAATGCGGAACACGGCCATATTACCGGGAAACAACACGATTGAAGAGATGATCGATTCCATCGACGACGGGTATTACTTGATGAAAACGATGAACGGACAGGCCGATTCGACCAGCGAATTTATGTTCGGCATTACGCAGGCTTACGAGATAAAAAAAGGGAAACTCGGGCGCGCCCTCAAAGATTTTACGGTATCGGGCGTCGCCTTTGATATGCTCAAAACGATCACCATGCTTTCTTCACAGATGGAGTGGGAAAACTCAGGGTATTGCGGAAAAAAACAACCCATGATCGTGTCGAGCGGGTCTCCGGCCATTAAGTGCAAAATGATGATAGGGGGGAGAGAATAATGGATCGCGCCGAATCAAAAGCCCTCGTCGAAAAAGCTTTGTGGTTGTTGAAAAAAGCGGGAGCCACGCAAGCGGAAGTGAAGTTGGCTTTAAAGAACAAACAAGAGTTGAACCTGGCGGACAATAAAATGAGCCTGTATCGAACCACGCAGGATATTGCCTTAGAGCTCGTCGCTTTCAGCGGATATAAAAAAAGCTCTAAACGGATTAACCAGTTAGGGGAAAACCAGGTCGAAAAAGCGGCGCGCGAGGTTGTGGAAGCGGCGAAAGACTCTCAGGAGGATGAGGCGAACGCGATCGCGGACTATCAACCCGCTTATCAGTTCCAATCCGGTCCGGAAGTCTGTGATTTCGAAAACGTTTATCGAAAACTGGATGGTTTTATTAAACGAGCACGTGAAGAAGCGCCCGCCGTGAATCTTATGGAGGGGGCCGCGGAATTCGATACCCAGGAGTTTTTCCACGTGAATTCCAATGGATTGGATAATTTCGCCAAGACGGCTTTTTATGAATTCGGGGTCGTTTTTATGGCGGTTAAGGAAAAGAAGCGCTCCTCTTTCAACTATTCCGGCATTCTTCAAGCGGAACCGAACCAAGAGTTCTACGAAGCGGGATCGATCATGGCGTTGTTAAAGCAAAGCGAACTGCAACTTGATCCGCAAAGCATACCGGGGAATTTCGTTGGCGATGTCATCTTCACGCCCGACTGTCTTGGCGATGTCTTGGGGGTCATCACCGAAAACCTTAAAGACCGAAGTATCTATACCGGCACGTCCATCTTCACGAATAAACTCCATCGGATGGTTGCCCATCCCGGTTTTACCCTGGTCGCGGATCCCGTCGGCGATGAGATGCCGAACAAATCTTATTTTACTGAAAACGGTTACCTGGCGAAAAACAAAGCGATCATCGAGAATGGCGTGTTAAACACCTATCTTCTCAGCCTTTACGGTTCCAGGAAAACAGGTTTAGCCCGATCGGAGACGATCGGTAAGAACTTGTCTGTCGCGCCCGGTACGACCCTAAAAGACGACATGATCAAGGGGATCAAAAAAGGTATCCTGTTAGGTCGTTTCTCTGGTGGCGAACCGGCACCGAACGGCGATTTTTCCGGGGTCGCGAAGAACAGTTTCTATATCGAGGATGGAGAAATCAAATACGCTATCAAAGAGACCATGATATCGGGCAATATGCGGAAAATGCTGTTCGACATCAGAGGAATCTCCGCCGAACGCTGCCGCTTCGGGCATGCAACGCTCCCCTGGCTGCACGTTGACGGGATCAGCGTCGTTACCGCCTGACCGCCCGTATACCCTTATCGAAACGATGGACGGTTCAAGTCGGTTCTTTTAAACGCTGCCGCCTTTAGCGTATTTCGATTAGAATGAGGCGATCACCCTGATTTCATAGAGGATGAAAGATGAGAAAAAACCCGATCACGAAGGGCATTTTGATGATCAATATCTTTATGTTCGTTATCAGCGCCGTAATGAGCGGCGGCGACTTTTTAAGGACACTTTGGAGTGGCGGCGACGTGCAAACGCTCCTCAAATCCGGCGCCTCTCTGGGCGTTTACGTGAGGCAAGGGCAGATCTATCGGCTGGTCTCTTCTTTGTTCCTGCACGCCGGGTTGATTCACCTGATTTTTAACTCCTACGCACTTTATATGTTCGGGACGATCGTCGAATCTATCTTCGGTTCCAGACGGTTCACCGTCATATACTTGGCGGCGGGTTTCGTCGGGGCTTTATTGACGCAGTTTTTTTACCCCGGTGTCGTGTCCGTCGGAGCGAGCGGCGCGATCTTCGGCCTTATCGGTCTGTTGTTCGCGCTTGGCTTGAGAAAAGATACCCCGAGGCGTTTAACCCCCGTGACCGGGACGGCCCTGCTGCCCATGATTATTATCAACCTTCTTCTCGGGTTCACCGTGCCGGGCATCAACAATTTGGCGCACATCGGCGGACTGGCGACGGGGTTTCTATTCGGATTGATATTGACCCCTTTCAAAATCGTCATCAGGCAATGGT
>JAAYCF010000154.1 GCA_012744415.1 Thermotogaceae bacterium | reverse complement strand
TGGACAATCATGTCGGAGGCAGTTACTATCCGGCCGGGTCAACCCTGTTCCTCCCAGGCAAATTGGAGAAGGTCATCGAAGCGAACGGCGGCGAGATGCTTCTCGAAAAAGAAGTCGTGAAAATCCTATTTGACGACGGGCATCCGGTCGGTGTGCTGATGAAATCGGGCGAAAAGCGATTCGCGAAGAACCTCGTTTATTCGGGAACCGTTTGGAACCTTTACGGAAAGCTGATTGACGCGAACTTTCTTAAACCGAAACGGATCCAATGGGCACAAGCCCAGGAGCCGACCTATCCGAGCGTGGTTCTCTACGCTACCGTCGACAAAAGATCGATACCAGAAGACACCGCTCCCGTGGAGATGCTGGTCGGGAATCCGGATAAGCTGGATGAAAGTGAGGTGACCGCCTATCTCTTCAGTATCGATGACCGCACGCTGTGCGCTGAAGACGAACATACGATCATTGCGATCGGTCCCACTTTCGAGAAATGGGAGGGACTAACGGACGAAGCCTATCAGACGCAGAAAGAGAGAGAACGGGCGCGCCTCATCGGCGTCCTTGACAGACGTTTCCCCGGTTTTTCCAAAGCGATTCGTATCTCGGAAGTGGCGACACCTCGAACGATCGAACGGTATACGATGAAGAATGGCGGTGCGGTCGCCGGCCCCAAACAGTCTTTGGGTCAGCATATGTTCCATCGTCTTCATACGCGCACCGAATGGGATACTCTTTTTTGCTGCGGGGAATCGACGGTGATGGGAACTGGAACCCCCACTGTGACGACTTCCGGGATCGCGGCTGCGAACGCGATCTTGAAGACGCTCAACCTGGAACCCTTTGTCCACCATCATCGAATGAAGAATTACGTGCGTATCGTCCCCCACCCCTATACGCGCGATCAACTGTATTCGGATTGGCCGGAAGACGAAAAAGCTGCCGCTCGGGAGGCGAATCGCTGTCAACTTTGCGAACGCCCGGGATGTATGGTCGCTTTTGCGTTGGACATACGCGGAATTATGCGCCGCGTTGCCGTCGGAAACTTCATGGGAGCGAAACGGATTGTTGATCGTTTTTACGCGCAAAGGCGCGTTGAAGAGGAGGATTGGCTGGAAGCCGAAAAACGGTGTGTCCGGAACGACTGGCATGAACCTCCCGTGGCGATTCGGATGATCATCGCGTACTTGCGCGGTCAGCGATAGTCTGAATCGAATTCGTGTGGGAACGGCTTGCTTCCGGTATTGTGGTATCTTTATGCTATAATCAATAATCAATTGTACCCAACATTCGTTTCGGATGAGGTGGAAGATGCCAAAAGTCCTACTTTCAGGAAATGAAGCATGCGCGAGAGGGGCATACGAGGCTGGCGTTCAGGTGGCGTGCGGGTATCCAGGAACACCCAGCACGGAGATTCTGGAGTCTTTGGCGCAGTATCGGGAGATCGATTCCGAATGGTCAATCAACGAAAAAGTCGCTCTCGAAATTATTTTCGGCTCAGCGTTCGCAGGTTTGAGGTCGCTTGCGACTATGAAAAACGTCGGGCTCAACGTCGCTGCAGATCCGCTCTTTTCTGGCGCCTATTTGGGCGTGGAAGGCGGATGCGTCATTATTTCGGCAGACGACCCCGGACTGCACTCCTCGCAAACAGAGCAAG
>JAAYCF010000013.1 GCA_012744415.1 Thermotogaceae bacterium | reverse complement strand
CAGACAGTTCGTTTCCTCCCTGCCTGCTGTCCAAGCTACGGGGTTCTGACTTTTTCCCCGGTGGGCTTCCGTCCTCCCCACTGAACATTTCTGCCTTACCTGGACGTGCTAAATGTCGGCGCTCCAAGGCGCTCCAAGTTCTTCTTCGCGCGATACCCGAGTTTTCCATACCTTGTTCGATATGGAGAATTGCGACCTATTCGTTTTTGGTTAAAACCTTCTCCAGTTCCTCCAGGCCTATCGTATGGATGTCCCTTGCGCTTTGCGATAGAAGAGAGAGGTCTTTCATTCCGGAGCCGGTCAAGACGATAACCACGCGCGCGTCACGCGGAATCTGCCCGTTGGCGCTGAGTTTTCTTAAAGCGGGCAACACCGTGGCGGAGGAAGGTTCTACGAAAAATCCGCCCCTCGCCAGTTTTCGGTGCGCGTCGATGATTTCTGCCTCCGTTGCCGTTTCGGCCAACCAGTGATAGGTTTTCGTTTTTTCAACGATCTCCGAACCGCCGGGCGGGTTCGTGCTCGTAATCGCTTCGGCAACCGTGGGCTTTACTGGAAAAGGGAGAATCTCGCCGGATTCGCTTTTTATCGCTTGAACAATAGGCGCATTTTGGGCCGCCTGAACCACGACCATTTTCGGCAGTCGCGAGATGAACCCGGCTTCCATCAGCTCCCGAAACCCCTTAAAAATACCTCGTACGTGCCCGCACGCGGATACGGGGAGAGCGATATAATCCGGTATTTGACCTTGGAATTGTTCGTAAAGCTCGAAAGATAGGAATTTGTATCCCTCACAACGGATGGGTCCATTGCCGGTAACAAGCCGTATCCCGCATTGGGAAGCTGTTTGCAGAGCTCGGTCCTTCATTTCGGCGTAACTGGGCGCTTGGACACGATAGACCCGCCCTCCATAAAAGGCCATGGGCATGATCTTTTCCATCGGGGCGAACTCCGGAACAAAAACGATCGCCCGTTTACCCGAACGGGCGGCGTAGGCTGCCGTTGAGTGGCCCATATTGCCGGTAGAAACCGTCGCAAGAACCGATTCACCCATCTCCTCGGCCATCCAGAGGCATAGGAGGGACCCGCGGTCTTTAAAGCTTCCTGTCGGATTGCGGGTTTCGTCCTTGATCCACAGATTCTCGATCCCGGTATCTTTCTTAAGACTCGGGTCGGCTTCAAGTAGCGGTGTATCGCCTTCCCCCAAAGAACATGAGGCTTTACCCTTTTCGAAGGGGATAAACGCGGAAAATCTGTTTAGGACGCCCGTTTTCAACTCGTCAATCCGTGCCCGATCCAAACCGTCGAGCTGGACCTCCAAGGCTTCTCCGTTTTCTGCATACTCTTCGATCCTCGAAAAGGGATAGGGTTGATGAGAGATCGTCGAGATGAGCCTGCGCCCCAACATCGCTTCGACACCGTTAGAGATATTCTTTCAACTTTTGTTGCAAGGTCGATAGCGGCAGTCGGATGCAGTTAAAGGAGGGATCATCGATACCCAATCGTTCGGCGATCGTTTCTTCTTTCATTTCCAAGACTTCCGAGATCTTTTTTCCTTTCACAAGCTCGCTGGTGTAAGAGCTTGAGGCAATTACCCGCGGACACCCCTGTATCGTATAGGATATGTCTTTGATGCGCCCGTCCTCTAAAGCGACATAGAAAACGATCCGGTCTCCGTCTTTCAGATGATCGGATTCTACCGAGAAAGTAAAATCGTTCAACCGGCCGATGTTTCTGGGGTTCATAAAATGTTCGGTCAATAATGGCGAGTATTTATTGATCATTCCGGTAATTCCTCAGTTGCTTAACGGAT
>JAAYCF010000012.1 GCA_012744415.1 Thermotogaceae bacterium | reverse complement strand
GTTGTGTCGTTTTTGAAGACGCGAAGAACGGGATAGAGGCGGCGAAAGCGGCGGGTATGGCGGCGGTCGGTATCGGGTTGCCCGAAAACCTGGGCTTGGCGGATTGTGTGATTCGCGATTTTTCTCCCGTGAATATCGAGATCTTGAAACGAAGGGGTATCGCGTGATGCGGGCGATCGAACTAACCGAGGACCGTTGGGATCCAGCGGCCTATCCGTTGCACGAAACGCTCTTTGCCCAAGCGAACGGGTATTTGGGGATCCGCGGCAGCTTCGAGGAAGGGTTCTCCGGCTCTTCCATCAAGAGCATCCGAGGAACCTATATCAACGGGTTCTATGAGAACGAGAAGATTTTATACGGGGAATCCGCCTACGGGTTCGCCAAAACCAATCAGATCATGCTCCATATCCCCGATGCCACCCGCCTACGACTGGCGGTGGATGGAGAACCCGTTTTCATAGACAATGGACGGCTCTGGTCCTATAAAAGGCACCTATCGCTGACCGGCGGGATTCTTGTTCGAACAGTCGACTGGGAATCCTCACAGGGTAAACGCGTTCTATTTTGTTTTGAACGTTTAGCCTCGTTGCAGGACCCTCACTTGCTGGCAATGCGTCTAACGATGCGCCCGTTCAATTTTTCCGGCACGATAGAAGTCGTATCTCTCATCGACGGAGATGTTCAGAATATTCGAAATGAAGAGGATCCCCGTGTAGGAAGCCAGTCAGAGGGGTTTTCCCTTGATCCCGTCTCCTTAGAAGCCCTTGCGAAGGAAGGTCTGGCGAAAATGATCCTCAAGACGCGGCATTCCGAACTCACCTTGGGCTGTTCGATCCACCATCTCCTGGCCCCGGAGCCTTGCGAGTCCCCGCTGGCGTCCTGCGAAGCCCGACAGGCAGCCATCCGTTACGCCATTCGGGTTCATCAAGGTCAAGAAGCCGTGTTGACCAAGATCGCGTGCTACACCACCTCTCTGGAGACGCCGGTCGCCGAGATCGACCTGTTTTTGCGGCAAAAAGGCGCTCACGCGATTCAAGAAGGGTTCGAAGCTTACGCGACTGCCCAAACGGAGATCTTGTCGCGGTACTGGCGCGTGGCCGAAACGACGGTCGAGGACCAGCCCGAGATCGAGAGGGCGCTGGCCGTAAACCAATTTCACCTGTATCAATCCGTCGGGAAGGATGGCAGACGGAATGTCGCCTCGAAAGGGCTGACAGGCGAGGGGTATGGAGGCCATACTTTCTGGGATACGGAGATCTATATGATTCCGTTTTTCATCTTTCGGGAACCGAATATCGCCCGGAAACTTTTGGAATACCGTTACGGGCTTCTCCCCTTCGCTCGGGAGCGCGCGCGGACCATGGGCCATCATCAGGGCGCTCTGTATCCGTGGCGAACGATCGCAGGAGAAGAGTGTTCGGCCTATTATCCGGCCGGCACAGCCCAGTATCATATCAATGCCGATATCGCCTACGCGATTCGGCAGTATTGGCAAGTGACTCAGGATGATGACTTCCTCGTCAAGAAAGGGGCGGAGATCCTCTTCGAAACCGCGCGATTATGGAGCGATCTCGGCCATTTCAATCCGGAAAGAGACGGCCAATTCACCCTCGAGGGCGTTACTGGGCCGGACGAATACACCGCTGTCATTGACAACAACTACTATACCAACCGTATGGCCCAGGAACACCTTCATTTCGCGGCGGAGACGGCAAAGTGGCTGCAACAACGCTATCCCGTTGAGTATGAACGACTCGGGCGCTCATTGGGATTGTCAGAAGCGGAACCGGCCGAATGGGAAGAGAAAAGCGGACGCATGTATTTCCCGCCGAGAGATCGTCGAGGAATCACCCCGCAGGACGACAGTTTTCTCTCCCTGCGCCGATGGGATTTTAAAGGGACACCGCCGGACCACTATCCCTTGTTGTTGCACTATCACCCGCTTGTTATCTATCGCCATCAAGTTTGCAAACAAGCGGATGTGGTTCTGGCGCATCTGCTGGCCGGCGAGTCGGTCAGCTTGGAACAAAAAAAACGCGACTTTGACTATTACGAACCCCTCACAACCCATGATTCCTCTCTTTCACCATGTATCTACGGCATGATGGCGGCAGAAGTCGGGTATCCGGACAAAGCGGAGGCGTATTTTACTCATACGCTCTTTTTGGATCTGCACAATCTCCACCATAACTCCGTGGACGGCGCGCATCTGGCAGCGATGGCCGGTTCGTGGATGACCCTGGTCTATGGTTTTGCGGGTTTACGAACCCCCGAAGGAACGCTTTCTTTTAACCCGATTCTCCCCGCTTCTTGGAACGGTTACGCTTTCCGACTTTATTACCGCGGTTCCTTGTTGGAAGTCCGCGCCCAGCACGCTTCGGTAACCTACACATTGATGGAGGGGGGCGCTATTGGATTCAGGCATAAAGAAAGGTCGGTACAGCTAACGCGGCAGCGCCCGAAGCTGTCTTTATAAAAAAAACAGGGGCGATCGCCCCTGTTTTTTTATTCTTTATTTTTTGTCAATCGAGTTTATACCGTTTGCTTCCGAGAACCTTCGGAAGAATGATCAATCCGCCGATGAAGACGACCAGCGCGGCTATCCAACCGAAAATCATGTTGTTCGTCAGTCCGGCGAATAGGAAACCAACGATCGCGCAGACGGCGACAAACACGGCATAGGGGATTTGCGTGGCGACGTGTTCAAGATGCGGACAAGAGGCTCCGATCGAAGACAGAATCGTCGTATCGGATATCGGGGAACAATGATCGCCGAAGATCGCTCCCGCCAACACGCCTCCGACATTGATCAACGCCGCGTTCATCAAGGCGGCTCCGGTCATGCCAAGATTCTGGCCTAGGGAGACGGCGATCGGCATGGTGATCGGTATCATGATCGCGAAGGTTCCCCAGCTCGTACCGGTGGAGAAGGAGATCAGACACGAAAGGGCGAAGACGATCATCGGGAGAATCGCCAGCGGGAATCCGCCATTAACGACCGCTTCTGATAGATACTTGGAAAGGCCTAACCCGCCGTCCGCGGGTGAACTTTTAATCAGGCTGCCGATCGTCCAGGCCATCGCCAGGATAATGATCGCAGGCATCATAGACTTAATGCCCTCTACGATACCTTCGGCCGCCGATTTGATGTTCACGAGTTTACGGATATAGAAGTAAATATACGTGATGAATAAGGTAGAGACGACAGCATAGAAGAGCGCAACGGAAGCGTCGGTGTTGTTGAAGGCTTCCCCGAGGGTCATCGATCCGACGGCTTGCCCGAAGGTCGTGATCGTTTCGCCATCGATGGCGCCCATATAGGTCGTAACCGGGAAGAAGATGACGGCCAGAGCGATCAACACGATGATGGGGAACAGCATGTCGAAGGGCTTGGAGGCGAGTTTTTCTTTTTCTTCTTCTATCTTTCCAGAAACGAGTCCGTAAGTCTTTTCATCGCAGAGCCCTTTTCCCTTTTCAGCTCGCAACTCGCTGCGCAGCATCGGTCCAAAGTCCCGTTTGGTAACCGCGACCAAGACGACCATGACCAAGGTTAAAACGGCATACAGATTGAACGGGATGGATCGGATGAAGAAAGAAAACTCCGATACCCCTAAAGTCGTAAACCCGTCCGAATCGCGAACCAGGCTCATCACGGTGACTACCCAGCTGGAAATCGGGGCTAAGATACAAACCGGCGCGGCGGTTGAATCGAGGATATAAGCCAACTTTGCCCGCGATACCTTTTTTTCGTCGGAGACCGGTCTCATCACGGTTCCGATGGTTAAAGAGTTGAAGTAGTCGTCGATGAAGATCAGAAGCCCGAAAACCCAAGTCAGAAGCAAGACACCGGTTTTCGTTTTAACCTTGGACGCGGCCCACAGCCCGAAAGCCCGCGCTGCTCCGGTTTTCGCCAACAATCCGACCAAGGCGCCTAATAACGCACAGAACAACAGAATGCGGATGTTCCATCCGTCGGCCAGAGAATTCGCGATACCATCCGTTAGTTTCATAATTGCCGTAATCGGATTTCCGCCTGCCAGTATCAACGTTCCAGAGAAGATGCCAAGAAATAACGAAATGATGACATCTTTGCTAAGAAGCGCCAAAACGATCGTGATAACTGGCGGGAGAAGCCCCAGAATGCCATAATGCTCCATCTTGCGTACCCCCTTATAGTATGAAGTGAACTGATTCTCTACCCCTGTATTCCTACAAATCAGAAGATGCCCGGATTATACCATTTTTACATTTTTCTATCAAACGGAGGGTTGGGTTGGTTACAAATTCGTAGATCCAGCGATTAAGCCGTTCGTTTGATCTTCCCACAGCCGAACAGGCGACGGGAAGCCTTCGCGGTATCCGAGGCCGGTCGCGCCTTTGTGGTATAATACCGTAAGGCTTATTCAAAGGCAAAGGCAGTTCTTTTTCGTTAGGGGGCGCGGGGTGTGAACGACTATTTGCTTCGGTATCAAGAATGGCTTGAGAAGAGTGTGGGCTGGGTACGCGAAGATTTGGAATCCTTAAAATATCTGCCATCCCGGGACTTCGAAGCCCAACTGCGCGAGCGATTCGGCGTTCTTGCTGATTTCGGAACCGGAGGGATTCGACAGATTGTCCGTGCCGGAACGAACGGGCTCAATGACCCGTGGGTCACACGGATTGCTTTGGGTCTTGCGCAAATGGCGAAGAGCGCTGTTATCGCATATGATACCCGGAACCGCTCTCGATACTTTGCTCTGCTGGCCGCCAGGACGTTGGCTGCGCAAGGGGTTAAAGTTTTCCTTTTTGATGAACCCGCGCCAACGCCGGTGCTTTCCTTTGCAATCAGACGCATGAAAGCCCAGTCGGGTATGGTCATCACAGCCAGCCACAACAAACCGGCTTACAATGGAATCAAAGTTTACGATCACCGCGGCGTGCAAATGATTCCGCGCCAGATCGAGGCGTTAAAATCGCATATAGAGGCCTTTGGCTTTTTTGAGAATGTTCCGGAAACCTTCGCCTACAATCTTCTCGGAGAGGAGATAAAAACCGAATACCTTCAGGAGGTTTGTCGGGAAAACGCGCCCTACGACCAACGCGACGGGCGTAAGCAGGTGATTTTGTATACACCTTTACACGGAACAGGCGGCGCCTACATTCCTCCCTTGCTGGATCAATTCGGTTTCGATTGTCGGATTGTCGAGATGCAAAGTCGACCGGATCCCGCCTTCCCCACGGTGGCGTACCCGAATCCGGAAGATCCGGAAGCCTTCAAAATGGCGATCACGCAAGCCAAAGGCATGCATCCGATGCCCGAAATGATTATGGCGACGGACCCCGATGCCGACAGAATCGGGGTGTATCTTTTGGAAAACGCTTCTTATCGCCCGTTGAACGGGAACGAAATTGGGCTGCTCCTCACCGACTTTTTGGTGCGCGCCGTTCCTACGAACCTGTTGGGTACTGAGGACCGTGCCTGGGTCTTGTTTAAAACGATCGTGACTTCGGACAGCGTGAAACCCTACGCGACCAAGAACGGCATACAGGTGATCGAAACGCTGACCGGTTTCAAGTTCCTGGGGGATCAAATAGAAACGCTGTCCGATAAAAATCAGGCATTTCTTGCCGCTTACGAGGAAAGTTACGGATTTTTGCACGGAGATCACGCCCGAGACAAAGACGCGATCTCCACCGCGCTCTTGCTGGGTTTGTTGTTGAGGAACGCAGGAAACGCGAAGAGAATGATAGATCGGCTGCGGGAAATATATCAAATGTTCGGTTTTTATAAGGACTCGGCAATGAGTTTTGAGGTCGAGGGGACGGCAGGTCTCCGCCAAATCGAAGGGTTCATGAAAGAATTGCGCGCGGTCAAACCGGACCGGTTGTTTTCGTTGCCGGTAGAAGTTGTCAAAGACTATGCCGCCGATCCCGATCCCCAATGGAAGGCCGATGTTTTTCTCATCCGGTTTTACAGCGGAATGAAAGCGATCTTTCGACCCTCAGGGACCGAACCCAAGCTAAAGATCTATTTGTCCGCGGTCGGTGAAACCGAGGAAGAATCGAACCGCCGCTTTCACACCCTGAAGACCGAGATCAACCGGGTCACCTCCGAGATGATGGCATCCTTGACGGAATCCGACTCGTTTTCTAAAAATCGAATGAAAGGGGAGTAGTCGGCCAATGGAAATTACAAAAGAATCGATCGAGGTATTATACGATGGACCGACGATCCAGAAACGGATAGCCGAACTCGGAAAAGAGATCGCGAAGGATTACGCGCCTTTGACCGATACCTTGTATATGGTTTGCGTATTGAAAGGCTCGACGCACTTCTTCTCCGATCTGCTGCTGAATATCCCCATCGACGTTCACTACATGTTCATCCAGATAGCCAGTTACGCCGGGTCTTCCTCCTCCGGGCAAATTGTCGTAAAATCTTGGATTGAAGAATCGGTGCAAGGAAAGCACGTGATCGTGGTGGAGGATATTTTAGACTCCGGGAAGACGTTAAAGTACGTCCTGAATTACCTGTCTAAGTATCATCCGGAAACCTTGGAGGTGGCGACTCTGGTCGACAAAGCCTCCAAAGACCATTACGGTATTAAAGCCAAATATGTCGGATTCAATGCCCCGGACTACTTCTTGCTGGGGTACGGGCTTGACTATAACCAACGGTTCCGGAACCTTCCTTTCATCGGTTACGTCAAGCATGGCGAAGAAGCGTAGCGGTGTCCTCATCCTGTTGACCGTTTTCGTGCTATTTGCCTTTTCCATGTCGTTTCTGTGGTATTTGGACGATGTTCAAAGCCAAGAAAACTTGCTTGTATCGATGGAAATCGAGAAGTGGCGTTCTCTTTTTTCCATCCAGCTTTATATGAGAGTGGAAGAATTATATAGGCAAGGCCTGTTGTCGATCGGGGATACGGAGATTGCTATTAACGGACATACCATCAAAGTCACCCCGGAAGGCGTGTTGTTTGTGAAAGGAGAATAGACGGTGCCGGAAGAGATCGTTTCGAAAGAGCCACTCCCCAACGGGACGGATTCGTTAACGCCCAAGCGCGTCGTGGCTATATTGGACAAGTATATCGTTGGCCAAACGTCTGCCAAAAAGGCTGTTGCGGTTGCTTTGCGCAATCGGATCCGCCGTCAGCGGTTACATGATCCCTTGAAGAAAGAGGTCATTCCTAAAAACATACTGATGATCGGTCCGACGGGCGTTGGAAAAACCGAGATCGCCAGGAGATTGGCCTTTCTATCCGGATCCCCATTCGTGAAAGTGGAGGCTACGAAATTCACGGAAGTGGGTTATGTGGGCAGAAGCGTGGACTCGATGGTCCGAGAGCTGGTGGAATCCGCGATCAACTTCCTGAAAAAGGAAGAGGTCCAAAAGGTGGAGATTTT
>JAAYCF010000153.1 GCA_012744415.1 Thermotogaceae bacterium | reverse complement strand
CTTTGTCAACAGACTCCAGACAGTTCGTTTCCTCCCTGCCTGCTGTCCAAGCTACGGGGTTCTGACTTTTTCCCCGGTGGGCTTCCGTCCTCCCCACTGAACATTTCTGCCTTACCTGGACGTGCTGAATGTCGGCGCTCCAAAGTGCTCGAAGCCCTTCTTCGAGCTTTTCTTCGCGCGATACTCCTTGTCCATTCGTGCCCTTCGTGGATAGAGTCTTTAGCAAACCCATGCCGATACAAATGTCGGCGCTCCAAAGTGTTCGAAATCCTTTGAGAAAATGGAAAGTCGCCGAGAATTCAAAGACCTCTTCTATAGTCTTGCGTTTACGGGCAAAACGATCCTCTAAATGCATGCTTTCAGCCGGGCGGGATCCAAAATCCGGAACGAATTTTTGTGAAAGTCAATGACCTCTTCCCGCTTGAGTAATCCCATCTCTCTCGACATCGAGGGGCGCGAAATGTTGAGGAATTCGGCCATCTCGTTCCGGTTGAAAGGCAGTTCCAAGGATCGGTTTCCGGTTTTTTCGTACCGGTCCAGGAGGAAAGCGGCGATCTTCCCGCGAATACTCCGGATCCGAAGATATTCGATTTTTTGACTGAGTAGCAGCGACTTTTCCGAAAGGATCTTCAGATAGTTTTGGATCATCACGCGGTGGCAGCGGCAAAGGCTGAAACAATTCGGGACGATCTTTTCTTTCGGTATATAAAGCACCAAGCAATCGGTTTTCGCTTCGACAGTAGAGATGTAATGCTTCTTGCTCGTAAAAGCCAGCATCTCGCCGAAAAGGTCGCCGTGCTTGAGATAGGTCATCACTAAACGCTCGCCGGCCGTGTTTTCTTTGCTGACGATCGCCTCCCCACGAACGACCATCCCGACCTGTCGAAAAACGTCGCCGCTGAAAGCGATCACTTCGCTTTTCCTGTATGCAGAAGTCGACGCGGAAGTGCAATTTAAGAGAGAGGTCAACTCTTTCGGAACGAGCCCCTCAAAAAGAGGGGTTTTAAGGAGCATCGAAGAGAGCTCTTCAAACATCCGTCCTCCACCAGGTATCCCCGGATACTGATATACTGCTTCAATTATAATATAATTCAAGTAGAAAAGAACCGACGAAAGGTTAAAATTATCAGGAGGTGACTTTTTTATGATAGAAACAGTTTATCCGGTCGCGTTTTCCGATCAGAAAACGATCGAAAAGATCGTCGATGACGACCAAGCGATGATCAACCACATCATCCTCCCTCACGGAGAAGCCGTACCGGAACATGATTCTAACTCGAACGTCTATTTAGTGATCGTCCGCGGGCAGATGACCTTACGGTTGGGGGCGCAGGAAACCGAAATCTATCCTTCGGGCAGGATCATCGCAGTACCCTATCAAACACGGATGAGGATCTCAAACGGGAACGAAGAGACACTGGAATTTTTCGTGGTGAAAGCCCCAAATCCCAGGGTGATGCAGAAAGAAAACGAACAAAAAAAACCAGGAGGTGCTTAAATGTCTCATATGTTTTGTTTCCAATGCCAAGAAGCGGCGAAGAATATCGGATGCACCGTCCGCGGCGTTTGCGGAAAAACCGACGATGTCGCCAATCTCCAGGATTTGCTCATCTATTTGATCAAAGGAGTCTCCGTTTATTCACTGAAAGCGAAGGAGCTCGGAAAAGAGACGAAGAAAGCCGATCAGTTGATCATCGAAAGCCTTTTCTCGACGATCACGAACGCGAACTTCGATCGCCAATACTTTATTAGCGCGATCAAGAACGCCATCGCCGAAAGGGAGTCTCTGAAAACAGCCTTAACCGGTATTCCGATCAACCTCTCCGCCGATGTAGAAGACGCGGCGACGTGGACCTTCACCCAAGAAGCGGAACTCGACAAAAAAGCAGGGGAAGTCGGATTTCTGGCAGAACGAAATGAGGACATTCGGTCTTTGAAAGCCCTTATCCTCTTTGGCTTAAAAGGAATGGCCGCTTATACCGAACATGCCGAGGTGTTAGGGTTCACGGATCCGAAAATCCACACCTTTATCCAAAAAGCCTTAGTCGCCACGCTCAGCAGCCGTTTGTCTGCGGATGATCTGGTCGCGCTTACGCTGGAAACGGGCGAATACGGCGTCGCGGCGATGAGCCTTCTCGACAAGGCAAACACGACCACCTACGGGCATCCTGAGATCACCAAAGTGAATATCGGCGTGCGGAAAAACCCGGGAATTCTGATCAGCGGCCACGACTTGAAAGACCTCGAAGAGTTGCTTCAACAAACGGAAGGAACCGGTGTAGACATCTACACGCACGGAGAAATGCTGCCCGCCCAATACTACCCCGCTTTTAAGAAGTACAAACACTTCGCCGGAAACTACGGAAACGCCTGGTGGAAGCAGGACAAAGAATTCGAAAGCTTCAACGGGCCGATTTTGATGACGACCAACTGTTTGGTACCCCCGAAAGAAAGCTACAAAGACCGCGTCTACGTCACGGGCATCGTCGGTTTTTCCGGTTTGAAAAGCATACCGGCAAGAGAACCAGGCAAGAAGAAAGACTTTTCGGTAATCATCGCCCAGGCGAAAACCTGCAAACCTCCCGTGGAGATCGAAACCGGCGAGATCGTAGGCGGATTCGCTCACGAAACGGTATTCGGGTTGGCCGACAAAGTAATCAGCGCGATTAAGGCAGGACAGATCAAGAAGTTTATCGTGATGGCCGGGTGCGATGCCCGCATGAAGAGCCGCGAGTATTACACCGAATTTGCTCAGAAATTGCCGAAAGATACCGTCATCCTTACTGCCGGATGCGCGAAATACCGGTACAACAAACTGCCTCTGGGAGATATCGGTGGAATTCCGAGAGTGTTGGATGCCGGACAATGCAATGATTCCTACTCTTTGGCGTTGATCGCCCTCAAGCTGAAGGAAGTCTTCGGGTTGGAAAGCGTCAACCAACTGCCGATCGTGTACAACATCGCGTGGTACGAGCAAAAGGCCGTTATCGTCCTGTTGGCGCTCCTCTACCTCGGCGTCAAAAATATCCACCTCGGGCCGACCTTACCCGCCTTCCTCTCCCCGGCCGTGATCAACGTGCTCGTTGAGAAGTTCCATATCGGCGGGATCAGCGATGTCGATTCGGATCTGAAAGCGTTCTTGCAATAACCATAGATGCGCCGCGAATAAAGACGCCCTTTGGGGCGTCTTTTTTATGCGGTAGTTAATATCATGGCCATCATCAGGCAAGGGTTTTCGGGACCCCAAAGATCGGGGAAAACTTCAACGGGGAAAAATCCGACGCTTTGATAGAACAGTCGCGTTTTCCGATATTCCTCGCTCTCGCGGCCTTCATCGAGCGTTTTAACGGTTAAGAGCCATCGGCCTTCTTCTTTGGCCTGATTCTTAACCTGCTGTATTAGCCCGCGTCCAATCCCTTTTCGGTGATAAGCGACCTTTATCCCCATTACATAGATTTCAGAATGGTAGCGGTTGTGGATAAGCATTGAAATAATGCCGACCGCCTGCTCCCCATCGAAAACAGCGGTAAAAGGGTATTCTCGTACCCGGTGTTCGTATTCGCTGTTCGCCTCTGGGATGCCGAACCAAAGCGGAAGATCCGCTAAAATAGCGCGACATATCCGCTGTTTTTGATCGGGATCCGCCACTTCTTCGTAGATATACGGCAATCGCGCCACCTTCTTCTTTAGAAAGGATTCTCTCACGATTCTACCTTCTTTTCGCACCAATTGTCAAATTGGAGCGCCTTCTTCGGAACGTCGTTTTTTGGAGCGCCGAATTTTAATTCGGCATGGGTTTTGTTTCTCGATGATAAAGAACCTATCCAAGAAGGCTGCGAATGGAAAAGGAGTATCGCTCGAAGAAGGGCTCGAAGCACCTTGGACCGACATTTTTAAAGCACCATTTTTGGAGCGCCGACATTTATGTCGGCATGGGTTTTGTTACTCGATGAAAAAGGATCCATCCACGAAGGCTGGGAATGGAAAAGGGGTATCGCTCGAAGGGTGCGAAAGGACAAGGTGAATCGCTCGAAGAAGGGCTCGAAGCACCTTGGACCGACATTTTTAAAGCACCATTTTTGGAGCGCCGACATTTATGTCGGCATGGGTTTTGTTACTCGATGATAAAGGAT
>JAAYCF010000152.1 GCA_012744415.1 Thermotogaceae bacterium | reverse complement strand
GGGATCGGGCGCTTTTCTCGTCGAGGCGATGGACTACATCGGGACCGCGCTATTAAAGAGCTGGGAACGTCTCGGCGCGCATCGGGAACTTGACGAACCCGCGCGGTTGAACCTCGCCCACCGGATGGTCGCCGAGCATTGTCTGTACGGTGTGGACATCAACCCGATGGCAGTGGAGCTCGCCAAAATGGCCTTATGGTTGGCGACTTTCTCGCGGGATCGCCCCTTTTCCTTTCTCGACCACCGCCTGAAATGCGGAAACTCGCTTTTGGGGGTCGGATTGCCGGAAGTCGACATTACGACGATCCCCAATGAGGTGTGGGCGCCAATCCCGGAAGACTCCGGCGAATGGAAACGCGCCAAAAAGGCGGCGAAAGACCGAAACACCAAATTTTTCAAAAAAACGCAAAACGGGATTCAGAGCGATATGTTCTCATTCGCCGGGCTTTTACGGCAAGAAAGTAGACGAACGCGCTCCCTTCTGGCGAAAAACCTTGAAAAGCTCTCCTTCAGCGGCGAAGAAAAAGCGGACTACTTTTCGAAAGAACGGGAGTACGAGCGAACTTACCTGTCCAACGAAGACTATCGCCGGGAAAAAGCGCGGTTGGATCTTTGGCTCTCCCAATGGTTCCTGTCGGAGGAAGACGGACTCCCTCCTTTGGACAACAGCGGGTTACAGGAGCTTTATAAAACGATAGCGCAAACGCCGATGGCGGAGGTTCCGCAGACAGACGAGCAAAAGGGGGCGTATCTGTTGCAAGCCAGGCAGACCGCGCGGGAGAACCGGTTTTTCCATTGGGAGCTGGAGTTCCCGGAAGTCTTCGAAAAAGGCGGTTTTGACGCCGTGATCGGCAATCCGCCGTGGGAAACGATGATCCTGAACGAACGCGAGTTCTTCGCCGATAAGTCGGAAGAGATCCATACGACGAAAAAAACCGATGAACGGGAACGTAAAATACAAGAACTGAAGACGACGAATCCCGATCTTTGGGGCGCCTATCGCCTCCGCTTGGGATCGATCGCCCAATCCAACCGCTACCTTTCGGAACGGGAGGTGTTTCAATCCGTTTCCGGCGGCACGCCCAACACCTACGCGTATTTTTCCGCTCTCTTTTTAGGTTTGAAAACAACTAAAGGCAGAGCGGGGCTTCTGTGTCCCACGGGTATCGCAACCGATGCGAGTTATGCCCGCTTTTTCCGAAGCGTCACCGAAAACGGGAACTTGGAATCCCTCTCCGACTTCGTGAACGGGAATATCTTTCAACAAGTACACGCTTCATATAGATTCAGCCTGGTAGTTTTTGGTTCTTCCGATAAGGTCCACGCGCGTTTCGCGTTGCGTGACCCGAAAGAACTGTGCCAGAAGGAACCGGTCGTCTTTTCGATACGGGATCTGGCGCTCTTCAACCCGAACACGGGGACGATCCCCACCTTCACCGATGCGCGGGATGCCGAAATCCTTTTGAAGGTCTATCGCCGTCACCCGATCCTTCTGCGCGAGAAAGAGGGAAAGCCGATCGACAATCCGTATGGCATAACGGTATTCACGCAATTCCATATGTCCAACGACTCAAAACACTTCGCGCGCGGGGAAGCGTTGGAACGGGCGGGGTATCGGTGGGAAGGCGGGAGATATCTGGGTGAAGAGGACGGCATCCCCAAACGTTTTATCCCGCTGTTTGAAGGCAAGAGCTTTTCCATCCTCGACGCGCGGTATAACGCGATCACGCCGGAAGGAAAAGGCATCGCATGTACGGAAGACGAAAAGCAATCGCCTGATTTCTTCCCCCGCGTCCGATACTATGTGGCGGAAGAGACCGTCCGCGAGGACTATCGCAAACGCGGGATCACGAGCCCGGTGGTTTTGGGGTTTAGGAATATTACGAATATAACAAATATGAGAACTATGATAGTATCTCCATTTTCGATAGTCGCTTTTGGAAATTCAGTACAATTAATTTTTTCAGTCGGTTCCCATTATGATAGATTACTTCCATTAAGCTCTTCTCACTTTTTCGACTATTTCCTAAGGTCGAAAATGCAGGGTGTAAATCTTAGTTATTTTATTCTCTACCAACTGCCCGTGATCTCACCGGAACGGTTTGAAGAGAAAGGGCCGGATGGATACGTCACGATTCGGGAGTATCTCGTGTCGCGGCTGATCCCGTGCCTGAAGGATAACGGCGCTTTCGAACCCTATCTGCGGGAGCTGGGCTACGCCGGTCCGATGGGCGGGTGGAACGAACGCGAACGGTTGCGCGCGATGGCGGAGATCGACGCCGTGATCGCCAAACTGTATGGGCTCGACAGGGACGACATCACCTATATCTTCACGACCTTCCCGATCGAACGGCAACAGCAGGAAAAGCGGTACGGCGCCTATCTGAGCCGTGATCTGGCTCTGGAAGCCTTTGAAAAATTGTAGTCGCGCTAATCGGCTTCGAGGATCGCGCCGTCCCTTCGGTTACGACGCGATAACCGGCTCGGGGAGCGCGTCATCGCGCGGTAAGCGGTCTTGGTCTTTGCGACCGCGCGATACCAGCTATATAAAAATGCGCCAATAAAACGGAGGCGAGAGTGCCGATGAATCCGATTATCTTTGCCAAGAACACCTTTGAAGGGTACACCCAGTTTTTATCGGAACTATTCAATCTGAGGGATCCCGATTTTGAAGCGCAACTGCGCCGCTTGATCCAATATGACCTGATCCACGGATCCCGGCTCATCCGCGGCCCTTACCTGTCGCTGAACCGTCCGTTCGTTGAAGGAAAACCTCTTTCTGAGCTCGCACGCGAGATGGCGTTACACCCCTCGCTTTCCGGCATATTCGACTTCGACCGCCTGTACCGTCATCAGGAGGAGACAATCCGCTCCGTTTTGTCAGGACATCCTACCATCGTTTCCACCGGAACAGGATCCGGAAAGACCGAAGCCTTTCTCATTCCGATCGTACACGAGGCGAAAACGCGTCCGAGCGGTTGCTTGCAGGCGATTTTGCTCTATCCGATGAACGCGTTGGTCAATGACCAGCTCTTGCGGTTGCGCAAACTGCTGGCGGGCACCGGAGTCTCTTTCGCCCGCTATACCGGAGATACCCCGGAATCCTCCTCAACCTCTCTTTCCCGATTGAAAACCTCTCGCCGGTTTTCCGATTCCGAGCTCC
>JAAYCF010000151.1 GCA_012744415.1 Thermotogaceae bacterium | reverse complement strand
TATACGCCGAAAGAGGCCGTCGCATTCGCGGAAACGATGGTTCGTAACGGTGTGAATATAGACCTTTTCGAACAACCGGTATGGAGCGACCATTTCGACGGGTTGCGGTTCGTACGGCAGCATTCGCGTATCCCGATTTGCGCGGATGAAAGCGCGAAAACCCGTTATGATGCTTTGAGACTGATCCGGGAGGAATGCGTGGACTATATCAATATCAAGCTCATGAAATCAGGGATTTCAGATGCTCTGGCGATTGTCGAACTAGCCCGAAGCGCCAATGTCGGCCTGATGATCGGATGCATGAGCGAATCCGGATTAGGAATCACCCAAAGCATCCATTTCGCCAGCGGGACGGGAGCGTTCACCCACCACGATCTCGATTGCCCCTTCTTGCTGAAAGAGGTCATTCCGTATAAGTACCGTCAGGAAGGCAATCGTCTCTATCCGAACGGTTAAGTAATCTTTTTCCCGGCGGCTGACGAGAGTCTGACCGCCGATTTTCCGATTAAGGAGGGTTTATCGTGGACGTGTACTTAGAATCCTGTTCATCGTACGAGCAGGCCGAAAACGTTTTACCGCCGCTCTTAAAACGATATGAAGGGCTGTTCTGGAAAAATGAAACGGTATGGGTCAAACCCAATATGTTGACGACCCGAAGTCCCGAAGAGGCGGTTACGACTCATCCAACGATCGTTCGGGGAGTATTGCGATTTTTATTGGACCTGGGTGTTCGCCCGGTCGTGTCTGACAGCCCCGGCGTCGGGAGCGTCAAAAAGGTGGCTTTAGCTTGCGGTATCAGCCAAGTGTGCCAAGAGTTGGGTGTCCCGCTCATCGAAATAGAAGGTTATGTGGAGAAAGACGGGGAAGTCTTCAAGCAGCTTCGACTCGGGGATTTGATCGATCAGGTCGACGCGGTGGTCAATCTGCCCAAATTGAAGACCCACGGCCAGATGGTGCTGACGTTGGGGGTAAAGAACACTTTCGGGTGCGTTTTGGGGTTGAATAAACCCGCTTACCATTTGCGCGCCAAAGACTATCACCTGTTTGCGGATTTGCTTATCGATGTGCATCAACTGGTGAAACCGGTTCTGACGATCTTGGACGGGATTGACGGAATGGAAGGAAACGGCCCTTCTCACGGTTTAAAAAAACGCCTGGGCCTTCTCGCCGCCTGTGAAAATGCCTATGCCCTGGACCACGCCGTGGCGTCACGGTTGCATGTCTCGCCGGACAAAATCTATACGCTTGTCCGAGCTAAAACGAGAGGGTTAATCCCCCCTTACACAATCCGTGGAGAATGGGAAAATTCTATTAAGATGCCGGATACCGTCGGTTTGACCGAGATCGTGAAAATGCCCAAATGGTTGCAAGATTACACCCATCGCTGGGCGCGCGTGCCGGTGTTCGATACCGTGAAGTGCATCCGGTGCAAGATCTGTGAAACACATTGTCCCGCAGAGGCGATTACGGTGGACGACCAACGGATCGATTACAAAAAATGCATCCGGTGTTACGTCTGCCATGAGTTATGTCCTCAAGACGCCCTTCTCTTGAAACGCAAACTCTTGAAAGCTGGTGGACAATGAAAGAGAAACGGATATTGAGAACGCTGTTCTGGACGTTTTTTAAGATAGGGGGCTTCACCTTTGGCGGCGGATACGCGATGATTCCGTTGATCGAACGGGAGGTTGTTGACACCCACCACTGGGTTTCCCGGGAAGAAATCTTAGATATTTTGGCGGTTGCGCAATCCCTGCCGGGCGCGATCGCGATCAATTCCTCGACCTTGATCGGTTATAAAATGGCCGGAAAGACGGGCGCGCTGATCTCGACTTTGGGAATGATCTTGCCCTCTTTTTTAATCATCTTACTCATTGCGACGGTTTTTTCCGCCTTTCAGGAGAACGAATGGGTGCGTACCGCTTTCGTCGGGATTCGCGCCGCGGTGGTCGGATTGATTGCGATCGCCGGGTACAACATGTTTAAGGCGGCGGTGAAAGATATGATCGGAGTCGGTATACTGGTTGCCACGCTGATTCTTTTATTTTTGCTGGACGTTCACCCGATTCTTCTGCTGATCGGAGGCGCTGGTTTCGGAATCCTTTTGTATAGTCTTTTTCCGGAAAAGCGGCGCGGATCATGATGATCCTGGAATTATTCTGGATCTTCTTCAAGATCGGCCTATTTAGTTTCGGTGGCGGGTACGCGATGATTCCGCTGATACAGAATGAGATTGTCTCCCGAGGCTGGCTGACGGCCGAAGGCTTCGCCAATATCGTCGGCATCGCCGAAATGACGCCGGGTCCTATCGCCATCAATATGGCGACCTTCGTCGGCTATAAAACAATTGGTGTGTTCGGCAGCGTCGGCGCCACCTTGGGTGTCGCCCTGCCCTCGATACTGTTGATATTGTTGGTATCGAAGGTGTTCTTCACATACCAGAAACATCCGCTCAAGAAAGGGCTTTTTTACGGGATGCGGCCGGTCATCGTCGGACTGATCTTGTCGGCCGCTTACTTTATCGCCGAAACAAGCCTATTCATCGTGAAACCCGGAGAATGGAGCGGGCATTTTTTAGCTAACATCGATTGGGTGAGCGTCGGGATCGCGCTCCTGACCGTTTTGGGCATGCGAAAACTAAAGCTCCACCCGATCCTCTTGCTCGGGATCGGGGGAGCCGTTCGTATCGGGTTTAAGTTACTGGGATTATAAATCCAAAGCTTTTGCGACGCCGGCGCCATAAGCCGGGTCCGCTTTGGCGAAATGGGGGAGCATTCGCTCCTGGATCGCTTTGGGCGCATTCTTCAGGCTTCCGGCGATTGCGCGTACCAATCGATCTTGTTCGGCGCGTGACATCAGTCGGAACAAATTGCCGGGTTGGATATAATCGTCGTCCACCCCGCGTTTCTGTTCGTAATGATCTGCGTTGCCCGAGATCTTGAGCGGCGGTTCCCTGAAAGCAGGGTCTTCTTTGGGCCCGCCGAAGCTGTTAGGTTCGTAGTTCGGAGAAGCGCCACCGTTTTCATCGAAACGCATCGCTCCGTCACGCATATAGTTGTGGACTCCGGTATGCGGGCAATTGATCGGCAACCGTTCATAGTTTGCGCCCAAACGGTAGCGATGGGCGTCCGCATAAGCGAAAAGACGGGCCTGCAACATCTTGTCCGGAGAGAAAGAAATACCCGGAACCACATTGGCGGGGGAGAAGGCGGCCTGCTCCACTTCGGCGTAGTAGTTTGCCGGGTTACGATTCAGCTCGAGTATTCCGACTTCGATCAGCGGATAGTCGCCATGCGGCCAGACTTTCGTTAGGTCGAACGGATTCCACCGATAGGTTTCTGCTTCCGCTTCGGGCATAATTTGAACATAGAAGGTCCACCGCGGGAACTGATTTTTGGCGATGTCATTGAATAGCTGTCGGGTGTGAAAATCGGGATCCTGCCCGGCTAGCCGGTTGGCGACCTCTTCCGGCATGCATTTGATCCCTTGTCGGGTCTTGAAGTGAAACTTCACCCAAAAGCGTTCGTTTTTAGCGTTGATAAAGCTGTAGGTATGGCTTCCGTAACCATTCATAAACGGTATTCCTTCCGGAATTCCTCGATCCGAGAAGAGAATGGTGATTTGGTGTAAAGCCTCCGGCACTTGGGACCAGAAATCCCACTGAGCCGTGTCGTCTTTGTAATTGGTTTGCGGGTTTCGCTTTTGCGTATGGATGAAGTCGGGGAATTTGATGCCGTCCCGAATAAAGAAAACTGGCGTGTTGTTGCCCACAAGATCCCAGTTTCCTTCTTCCGTGTAGAATTT
>JAAYCF010000150.1 GCA_012744415.1 Thermotogaceae bacterium | reverse complement strand
GGAAAACCCAGCGAAGAGATGATCGCGGTCTATCATATCGTCAAAGAGGCGCAAAACCGCGCGGAACGGGCCGCGAAATCCGGAATGAGCGGAAAGGAAGTCGACACGATCGCGCGCGACTATATCACAGAGATGGGCTACGGCGAGTATTTCGGGCACGGTTTAGGCCACGGTATCGGGCTCGATGTACACGAAGAGCCACGCGTTTCGCAAGCCAATCAGACCGCGTTGCCGGTGGGCGCAATCGTAACGATCGAACCGGGTGTATACTTACCTAATCGGTTTGGCGTCCGGATAGAAAACGACGTTTTTCTTGGGGCGGAGACGACCGAAGTTTTAACCGACTTTCCGACGGATTTAATCATCGTTTAATCAAGTTTAAAATTCGGAGGTGTAAAAAATGGAAGAGGAAAAAACGCCAGTATCTCCTTCACCGGTAAAAGAGGAACCACAAACGATACCCGGTAAAGAGACGCAGTTCGGCTCGGTAGAAATCGCTGATTCCGTCATCTTGGATTTGGTGAATGTCGCTCTGGGCAAGATCGAAGAAATCGTTAAAGACCAGAAGAAAGAGAAAAAAGCGGTTTCGATGGATAGAAAAGGCAACGAGAACACTGTGTCGATAACGGTCAGCACAAAGCTCATGTTGAGCAAAAGCATCCGAGAGGTTGCAGAAAAAATCCAGAGGACGATCAAGGAAGAAGTGGAAGGCATGACTGGATTAATCAAAGTCGAGAAGGTTATGATCAACGTTTTGGACGTGGAGTTGATGCTGAAAGAGGATTCTCAGATACCCGCTTTCTCTGATGACGAACCCGGTGAGCAACCCGAAAACAAAGGATAACGTTATGAGCAGAGTTATCCTGAGATGGGTGACGATAGCGGGAATGGCGATCTTTTTTATCAGTACCGGCTTCTGGATCGTTTCCTTTCCCTTTGGATGGGCGAAATGGCTTGCCGAAAACCAGTGGGTCAGCGCGCTCTTTCGAGTGGTGTTGACAGGGATCGGTATTCTGCTCGTTTGGTGGGCGCGGACGAAACGAGAACGTTTTCTCCCGGTTTTTCAAGCCGAAGACGTGGACGCATCCGTATCCGCTGACGTTTTTAAGAAACTCATAAACAAAATACTCGAAGGATTTGACGGCGTCAAATTGGAAAAAGTGACCTTCAAAAAATCGAAGTTCGCGGGCATCACGGATTTGATCGTCGAGTTGGACGTCAATGATCCCTTCTCTTTGTCGGAACTGTTGAAAGAGATAAACGCGAAGATCGAATCGTCCATTAAGGAAAACATCGGCGAAATGACCGGGATACACCCATCGATTAAAGTAAGGGGATTTGAGGTTAGGGGATAAAATGGAAAATGATCGGCAGGAAAAGCAAAGAAGCGCGGGTAGAAGAAAGCTGAGAGAAGCGGTATTCAAGGTGCTTTTCTCCATAGATTTCGGCAATCGGAGCGGAACAGATGAAATCGGAATGATCCTGTCGAGCATATCGGAAGAGGAACCGGGTCAATTCACGGGTTTGGAAAAAGAAATAACGCATTACGTTGAAAGCATCTATAAACGGCTGGAAGAGATTGACGGGATCATCAAAGCCAACCTTCTGAACTGGTCGTGGGAACGGTTGCTGGCGGTCGACAAGAACATCCTGCGATTAGCGACCTATGAGTTGCTCTATGAAGAACACGTGCCGATCGAGGTTTCCCTCAACGAGGCGGTGGAGATCGCCAAAGCCTACGGAACGGAAAAAAGCGGGAAATTCGTGAACGGCATTTTGGACGTGATCGCCAAAAAACACTCTTCTGAGGAAAAGCGGGCGTTATGAAAGGGTACAAAAACATTGTTTTCGATATCGGGAATGTCCTGGTTCGGTATGATCCTGTCGGGTTTCTTGAGCGCAGCCCCTTTACGGAACAGAAAAGCGAACTCATTCGTCATATTTTCGACGCCGAATTGTGGATTGAGCTGGATCGAGGGACGATCGAAGAAGAAACGGTTTTCCAGCATTTATCGGAAAAATATCCCGAGCTTCGGGAAGGGATAGCCTATATCTCAAAGCATTGGATCGATGAAGTATTCTCGGTTATCGAAGGGACAAGCCGGATCCTAACCGGATTGAAAGATTCCGGGTATCGGATCTACCTGTTATCGAACTTCGGGGAACGAGGATTCTTGAAGATCTCGAAAGAATATTCCTTTTTTGGGAAAATAGACGGAAAGATCGTTTCTTATGAGGTTAAAACGGTCAAACCTGAGAAAAAAATCTATGATCTCCTACTGGAGCGATACGGATTAGATCCGAAAGAAACGATCTATATTGATGACCGTCCAGAAAACTTAGTTATAGCCGAAAAGTATGGTATACTATGCCACCATTTTCAAAACCCTGAAACACTGGCGGGTTTTCTTGAGCGTGCCGGAGTACATTCGTTCGGGGGCGAAAAGGGTTCGACGGGGACGGAAGAGTAGCAGGAAGCGTGTTGAGGTCTCCGCATGCCTCATTAAAAAGGCGGAACATCGACAAATGTCGAACCAGAATTTGCATTAGCAGCTTAATGTAAGTTGCCGTTCTGCGAAAGGTTTAGCTCGAGACGTTTCGTAAGGGCGTGAGCAATTCGGGCTCACTCAGATTTTTCTCCCGGATTATCTGAGGACACTTACGGGATTGGGGTTTTTGCAGTTTGCGTCTGAACTGAAAGAACCCGACAACGATCAGGCGATACACACGTAGAAACCTGTTATGAACTGTTTTCGGACGGGGGTTCAATTCCCCCCGCCTCCACCAAGCCAAAAACATCTATTGACGAAACGCGGTTTCGAAATAGATGTTTTTTTTATTGGTGATCGCTGGTTATCACATGCTTTCGGTTTCACGGAACGACACGGAACGCCGCAGCTATGTTTTTCCAGTGGGTGAGACTTCAGTTCGGCTTATTAAGCGGTTTTAGTTATTGTCTCTATATAGGGGTGGGCTCGTATGACGAAACCACAATCGAATCAAACCCATGCCCAACTAAAGTTGGGCGCTCCGTCAACGGCTCAACATAAGCCACTTTATCTCGGTTCATCATCGGTTTCCAATAACCAGGTAACCCTCTATAAGCGTTCTTTATTTTTACGACTTTTAAACTTTAGTTGGACTCATTGTTTTTCCTTAATCGCCAATCTTGAATCTTAAAACGAAGCAATAAGATCGATGACGCTGCGGCGTAAGCGTCTCGGTTCAACAACCGCGACAAATTTTTCGCATAGCGTTTCCACGATTCTCGATTCGCTCCATCCAAATGCTTTCCCGAACTTATTTCCCTGATGTATCGCGAGACGGTTTCGTTTTTTTTGTAAACGGTTAAGAAATTCCGAATTTCATTGAAAGCGTGATCGTGATGAATCGAGAAGTTCCGGGCGATTTGGTTGATCTGCCCGAAAATGAACCATGCCAGCAGGTCTTCATACTCATTGAATAGCTGATTCCCTTCGAGAGCGTCTTTTATCGACTTAACCGATCTTAGGCTTTTCTCGATC
>JAAYCF010000149.1 GCA_012744415.1 Thermotogaceae bacterium | reverse complement strand
TACGAGATGCCTTGGTCTTGCTGGAACAATCCCTCCGGTTTATCGAACCCGGAGAGCCGATCACCGAAGCGGATGTCACGAAAGTGATCGGTGGTGTTCTACGCCAGGATATGGCGCGCTGGATCGAAACCTTGCTTCGAAATGATGCGCTCGAAATCGTTCGATTCCTCGAAGATTGCTCGGAAAAAGGAGTGATTTGGGATACATTCTTAAACCAGATGATGGCGGCATTGATAGGGAAGATCCAAGCGACAGGGGAAACACAGCCTTATCTTCATCTCGGGGCGGCAATCGCGGAGTTATCGAAGAAGATGTATCGCATGGAAGAAAAAAACGCTTATTTGACCTTGAAGTTTTTGGAGATCAGCGCGCAATGGCCTCATCCCCCAGCCGCCCAACCGGCGATGGAGAAGGAAGCGGAATCAGAAGCGTATCCAAAGCCTTCTTCCGTTCCGGAATCCGAAAAGCTGATCAGAAAAATCGGAGAAGAGGATATCGCCGTCGCAACGGCTTTAAGATTAAGCAAAGTGAATATAAAGGAAATGTTAATTGCGATAGACTATACGGGTTGTGTTTCTGTAACATCTTGGATATTACGGGAGAAGAAGGAATGGCTATCGGCCTTCCTGAAGGAAAGGGGATACGAAACCCAGTGGTCGGAACCGTCTTCAAAGACTCCTGATGACCTGACACCCGAGATGAAGGCCTACTATCAAAAACTCAGGAAATTGTTTCCTGATGAAGAAATTCGTATTACGGACAGTGAATAGAAGAAAGGAGTCGATATGGCGAAAAAGATGCGAAGTTTCGGAGGGAAAAGTTTACGGACGCCCTCTGCGGGGAAACCCTCTATGGAGGAATTGCTTAAAAAAGTGAATCGGGCGAGCGATTCGATGCAGGAGATCGAAGAGGCCTTCGCGCAAAAAACCTTTGAGATAACTGCCGGCGGAGGAGCCATCAAGATCACCATGATGGGAGACTTCCATATTCAGGCAATCGAATTGGAGGATGAATTGTTAACAGAAAAAGAAGATTTGATCGATTTGCTGAGCGCCGCTTTTAACCAGGCGATTGAAACGGTGTCAAAGGAAAAGGACACGCAGATGGATCAGTTGAAGAACGATTTGGGAATCGGCGAATTAGGATTTTAATACAAACCTGACGGAGGTGTCGTATGCATAAAGTTCCTATTGCGATCAACGGATTTGGGAGAATTGGAAGGCTCGTTTTACGGGAAATCGTTAGGCGGGGAGACTATGAAGTCGTCCTTATCAATGATTTGACGGACGCGAAGACCTTGGCTCACTTGTTCAAGTACGATTCCGTACACCGGACCTTTAACGGAACGGTCGAACACGGAGAAGACTTTATCAAAGTGAACGGAAAATCAATTAAGATCACCGCTTTGAAAAATCCGGCCGAGCTGCCTTTGAAGGCGCTTGAAGCCGAGTTCGTAATCGAATCGACCGGTGTGTTTACCGGAAAAGAAAAGTGTCAGGGGCATCTGCAGGCGGGCGCGAAAAAAGTTCTGATTACAGCCCCCGAAAAAGGCGGCGTGGACGCGACGATTGTTATCGGGTGTAACGAAGGTATTTTAACCCCGGAGATGCAGGTTGTGTCGAATGCTTCTTGCACCACCAACTCGATCGCCCCGATCGTTAAGGTCATTCACGAAACCTTCGGCGTCCAAAAGGGATTATTGACAACGGTACATGCCTATACGAACGATCAACGGATCTTGGATCTTCCGCACAAAGACCTCAGAAGAGCGAGAGCGGCAGCTTTAAACACGATTCCGACGACGACCGGGGCCGCAAAGGCGATTGGTGTCGTGATACCCCAGTTGAAAGGAAAGCTGGACGGTATCTCTCTGAGAGTACCGGTTTGCGACGGTTCAATCACGGATATGACGATCGTTCTGGAAAAACCCACGACAAAAGAAGAGGTTAATCGCGTGATGAAAGAAGCGTGTTCCGGGAAACTGAAAGGGATTATCGACTACAACGAAGATTTAATCGTTAGCGGTGATATCATCGGAACGACCTGTTCCGGTGCGTTTGACGCAACCTTAACCGCCGTGATGGACGGGAATTTGCTGAAGATTTGCAGCTGGTACGACAACGAATACGGATATAGCACCCGGGTCGTCGATCTCGTTGGCCTGATGATGAAGGGAATGTAGGAGACGCAAGATCATCGGCACGCTTCGGCGTGCCTTTTTTAAAAGGAGGAGAGAATGGAAGCATTAACGATACGAGATGTGGAACTCACCGGGAAAAACGTATTGATGCGCGTGGATTTCAATGTTCCCCTCGATAAAAAAACAAATCAGGTAACGGATGATACCCGAATACGCGCCGCGTTGCCGACGATACAGTACGCCATGGAAAAAGGCGGCAGAGTGATACTGATGTCCCATTTGGGACGCCCGAAAGGCGGACCCGACCCAAAATACAGCCTCTTGCCAGTCGTTTCGGCGCTTTCCGAACTCCTGGGTAAACCAGTCCAGTTTTCGAACGTTTTCGTTGGAGAAGAGTCCGAGAAGAAGATCCGGCAGCTGCAGAATGGGGAAGTCTTGTTGCTGGAAAACACGCGGTTCGATCCGGGCGAAGAAAAGAACGACAAAAACCTATCCCAACAATTGGCTTCTTACGGAGATTTGCTCATCAATGACGCCTTCGGCACCGCTCACCGGGCGCACGCCTCGAATGTCGGTGTCGCGGATTTTCTGCCGTCATACAGCGGATTTTTGATGGAAAAAGAGATCCAGTTCTTGGGGAAAGTCGTCGAACAACCGGATCATCCCTATGTCGCCATTTTGGGCGGCGCGAAAGTCTCGGACAAAATCGGAGTCATTGAAACCCTTATGAATAAAGCGGATAAACTGTTGATCGGCGGCGCGATGATGTTTACCTTCTGGAGGGCTCTGGGATATGAAACGGGCAACTCCCTCGTCGAAGAGGACAAGATAGCGTTGGCGAAAGAACTCCTCGAAAAAGCGAAAGAACGATCTGTTGAAATTCTCTTGCCGATCGATGCGCTCATAGCCGAAAAGATGGAGAGCGGTCAACCGGTTCGTACGGCCACGCGGGAATCGGGTGTGCCCGGGGGATGGATGGGCCTCGATATCGGCGAAAAGTCAATCGCTTTGTTCAAAGAGGCCTTGAAAGAAGCGAAAACGGTCATCTGGAACGGACCGATGGGTGTCTTTGAAATCCCCGAATTCGAGAAAGGCACACACGCGATCGCGCTCGCTCTGACTGAGCTCAAGGAAGCCACAACCGTCGTCGGAGGCGGAGACAGCGCGGCAGCGATGGCGAAATTCGGGCTTGAAAACAAAGTAACGCACGTTTCGACGGGCGGGGGCGCTTCGCTGGAAATGCTGGAAGGAAAAGAAATGCCGGGAGTCGCGAGCATCAGCGTAAAAAAAAACCGTAAAATAATCGTCGCCGGCAACTGGAAGATGTATAAAACGCCCGAAGAAGCCGGACAGTTCGTTCGCCGGTTGCTTCAAGTCTTACCGAAAAAAACCAAACCCGTTGAAGTGGTTCTGTGTCCGCCTTACGTAGATCTTTATACGGTACGGGATATCCTCGTCGGAACCGACTTGGCAATAGGGGCTCAGAACGTTTACCCCGTTAATGAAGGGGCGTTTACAGGGGAAATCTCCCCGCGGATGCTCGCCGATTCAGGCGTTCGATACGTGATCATTGGCCACTCCGAACGTCGGGCGATCTTTAAAGAGACCAACGCCTTTATTAATGAAAAGTTGAAAAGCGTGCTGGCTTGTCACCTCACTCCGATCTTCTGCGTCGGAGAGACCTTGTACGAACGAGAGAACGGACAGACGTTAACGGTTTTGAACACGCAAGTGGCAGAGGGTTTAATAGATCTATCCGCTTCGGAGGCGTTGAAGGTCGTGATCGCTTACGAACCGGTCTGGGCGATCGGCACCGGTAAAGTCGCAACGCCACAACAAGCCCAGGAAGCGTGTTTCTGGATTCGTGAAAAATTGCGCGCCCTATACGGTGCGGAAGTTGCCGCCCAGATCTCCATTTTGTACGGTGGAAGCATCAAACCTGACAACTTTGCGAGCCTTATGGCACGAGCGGATGTTGACGGAGGATTAGTCGGCGGGGCCAGCTTGAAAGAGTCCTTCGCCGATCTTGTGAACACCGCGCTGATGTATCTTTAACCCTTTACCTCACGTATATGGCCTTAGAAGGATACTTTTTAGAGAAGCTTCGGCAACTGTCTTTTGCGATAGCTCGGATTACTAATACGGAGCCCGTTTGGATTCGCTTTCTCAAACGGGCTTGATTTATATCCGGTAAAAGGAGTGGCGCCGGGGTTCAAGTTTTTGTGGTATAATGACCTTTGCAGCATTTTTCGTAATCACGAATTCAAAGGAGGAAGGTTCAATGAAGAAAACCCTTTTGTTTCTCTTGGTCTTATTGGTCGTTTTCAGTACCAGTTTTAGCGCTCAGGCAGGCGGAGCTTTGAAGTTCGCTGTCCAGGTTGAACCGGCGGGATTCGATCCGAATTTGGCGACTGCCTTCGGTTCTCATCGCATCCTCGAACACATATACGAAGGGTTACTCAGTTTCGACGAAAAGATGGACATCGTACCGGGATTAGCCGAAAGCTACGAAGTCCCGGAACCCACGAAGATCGTTTTTCATCTCCGAAAGAATGCCTTCTTCCACGACGGAACCCCTTTCACGGCAGAAGACGTGCTTTTTACTTTCCAACGAATCCGAGACCCGTCCTTCGCCTCTCCTGCCGCTTCCTATTATTCGGAAGTGCTGTCCATAACGGCGCCGGACCCTTACACAGTCGTCTTCGTATTGAAAGTGCCGATGATCAACTCCCTGCTTTTAAATTTCGCCGGGGTCAATAGCGCAATCGTCTGTAAGAAATATGTCGAATCGGGCGCCAATATGCAACTGCAAACAAATGGCACCGGACCCTTCACTTTGAAGGAGTACGCTGCCGGTAACTATATCGCTCTTCAAAAAAACGACCATTATTATATTCCTGAGCTTCCTTGCCTGGATACCCTGACCTTTGTCGTTATACCAGAAGAAATCTCGAGAAGCGCCGCGCTGAGAAACGGGGACGTCGACATGGCGCAGATAATGGAACCTTTGAGCTTAAACACCTTCTCACAGCAGCGCTTCGTGATCTACCGCGTTTCGACTCTCCCCTATCTCCTGTTAGGGATCAACAACGCCGTTAAACCTTTCGATAATGTTCTGGTTCGAAGGGCGCTAAGCTACGCGATCAGCCGAGAAGAGATCGTCGAGATGGTGGCCTTTGGGGAAGGGACGGTCACCGGCCCGTTGAATCCGTCGCTGCAAACCTGGGCTTTGTTGCCGGAAGCTTTTGACGAATACACTTACAACCCGGATAAGGCGAAAGCTTTGTTGAAAGAGGCCGGTTATCCGAACGGCTTCTCCTTTGAAGCCGTGACCTTTGCCCAATACAGTCTCGACAAGATCGGAGAAGCCATTCAGGCTCAGTTGGCGCTTGTCGGCATTACGATGAAAGTCAACGTCGCCGAGTTCGGAATTTTCGTCAAACGGTGGCGAGAGATAGACTTCGAAGCCTTTTTATCACTCAACGGTGGGTCCACGGAACCTGATATCCAGTTCTATCGGACCTTCAAATCGGACGGCGCAACCAATAAATTCAATTTTAAAAACGCAAAAGTCGATGAACTCCTTGAAAAAGGCAGACAGGCCTTGGATTTAGAAGAACGTGTCACGATCTATCAGTCTCTTCAAAAGCTTCTGGTCGAAGAGAATCCCTTCCTGTTCCTTTACTCTCCGAACAATCTTTATGTGTCCTCTCTGGCTGTAAAAGACTTTGTCCCTATGAGCAACCAGAGCTTGATCATGCTCAAGAAAACTTGGTTAGATAAATAGGAAGGAGCACCCCCCGCTGAGGCGGGGGGTTCTTAAACTGAATGATCGCAAGCTACGTTTTCGGAAGAATCCTTTCTGCCATCCCCACTATTCTCATATTGACCTTTATTGTGTTCTTAGCCATCCATCTCGTTCCCGGCGACTATATCGACATTATGTTAGGAACCCAGAACTATCTCACCGATGAGCAGCTGACCGAACTCTATCAGCAGTATGGTTTGGATCAACCCTTTGTCGCGCAATACGGGATTTGGTTGAAAAACTTGATCACCTTCGATTTCGGAACCTCTCTAAGAACGGGGCAGAAAGTCTCCGCCCTGATAGTGGAAAAGTTGCCGGTCACCTTTGAGTTGGCCTTTCTAGCACTTTTTTTCAGTTTGGTATTCGGAATTCCTTTGGGTATCACCTCCGCTGTCAAGCGAAACCGTTTTGGCGATTACGTCGTGCGAATTTTTGGATTGGTTGGCCTTTCCGCACCCGCTTTTTGGATCGGAGCGATATTGATCGTCGCCGTCTCCGGCCTATTTCAAGACTATACCCTTTTCGGGTTTGTATCGCTCCAAACAGATATGGGGAAAAATCTGCAGATACTCCTCATTCCTTCGGTCACGCTCGGATTGATGTTAGCGGCCCAAATAATGCGGATGACCCGCAGTTCGATGCTGGACGTCCTGTCGCAGGAATATGTAAAAGTAGCGAAAGCCAAAGGGGTCGCAAAATCGAAAGTGATCTATCGTCATGCTCTCAAAAATGCCTTGATACCGGTCATCACAACCGCAGGCATTCAGTTTGGTTATCTTATGGGCGGGACGATCCTGATGGAAAACATGTTCGCTTTACCCGGTTTAGGGCGTTTATTGCTGCAATCGGTTAACCAGAGGGACTACCCCGTAATTCAGGGTATCGTGCTCTTCATTGGCGTTTTTATCGTGTTGATGAACATTCTTGTCGATATTCTGTACACGCTCATCGATCCGCGTATCGACCTCAAGTAAATCAGGAGAACAAAATGGAGTGGAAAAGATTATGGAGGAAATTCGCGAGAAATCCTCTGAACATAGTAAGTTTGGTAGTCTTCACCGTCTTTCTGACGATGGCGGTTTTCCCGCAGATCTTCACTCAGTTCGAACCCAATCGGATGAATAGCGCCGTTCGAATGATTTCCCCGACCGGTTCTCACGTTTTCGGAACCGACCAATTCGGCCGTGATATTTATTCGCGCGTCGTTCATGGGGTACGCGAGACGCTCTTTATCGCTTTCTTGTCCATCGTTTTTGCCTGCGTCTTCGGAACGGGCTTAGGCATTGTTTCGGGTTATTACGGACGATGGGCAGACCAAATCGTGATGCGGTTAATGGACGCGATGTTCGCCTTTCCCACCATTATCTTGGCCTTGTTCATTATCGCCCTTTTCGGAGCCAGCCAAAAAAACCTGATCATTGCCTTAGGCATCGTTTATACCCCAATCTTCACGCGAACCGTTCGGAGTTCGACGATTTCGATCAAAGAATTTTTATATATCAAAGCAGCCAAAGCACTAGGTAAAGGCGATTTCAGCATCATGGCGAAAGAAGTTCTGCCGAACCTGACTTCGATTTTAATCGTCAGTTTTACGACTAACTTTTCGACGGCCGTGTTGTCAGAGGCCTCATTGAGTTTTTTAGGATTGGGGGTACCGCCTCCAACGCCGACGCTTGGCGGCATGGTTGGTCAAGGGAGCAACTTTCTGTTGTCCGCCCCCTGGATCGCGCTGTTTCCGGGATTGTTCATCGCCCTTATCGTGTTGAGCATCAACATTGTCGGAGATGGCTTGAGGGATGTCCTCGACCCGCGTTATTAGGGCAGATACTTTATGATACAATAGGGCGAATGATACCGGTAAGAAAGGGAGGAAAGACCATTGGAAATATCGATCGATAAATTGTTGAACATTCTCGTCTCTCAAGTGGAATCTATCTCGGCAGCCGTAGAGGATTTGCGGCTCAAGCAAAATGTTGTGGGTACCGTTTTGATGGACTCCGGAATGGTTAACGAAGAGAAAATTAAAAACGCAGTGAAAAAACAGTTTCACGTAATGAAGAGCCTGAACCCGGAAGAAAAAATCAATGAGGAAGAGATCGATCTTTTCACCAAAGAGATCGTCAAGTGGTTCCAATGCGATATTTTATCGATAAAAGAAGACTTGGAACGTATCCAGCATATGTTGAAACAGATGGCGAAGGATTCTCCTAAACAGGATAAAGGCCGTATCCAAATCGCGACGCCAGGATTATTGAACGATCTGGATCGTTTGAAAAAAACGAAAATGTAATGAAAGCCACAACCGGCAAGGCGTTCGTCGAAGTCGTTGGCCTAACGAAACAATTCGGAGAAGTCAAGGCTATAGACGATATTTCCTTGTCTATCGGGGAACAAGAGCTGGTGGGTTTGTTAGGCCCCAACGGAGCCGGTAAGTCCACCCTTGCGAAGATTCTTGTCACGCTTTTAAAACCGACTTCCGGCGAGGTCTGTATCGATGGGTATCATTTATCCGAACACCCGAAGAAGATACGAGAGATCATCGGGTACGTGCCAGCGCAACCGATCTTGTACCCGCACCTGACAGCTTGGGAAAACCTGGTTTTATTCTCGAATTTTTACGGGATTAAAAAACACGACGCCCAGCAAGCGATCGAAGAACTTCTCGAGGCTTTTGACCTCTGGGAATGGCGGTATAAGATATTACGGAAGTTTTCCACCGGGATGGTCCAAAAAGTGAGTATCTGTCGCGGGCTGATTCACGATCCGAAACTGCTGGTGCTGGACGAGCCCTTCAATGGACTCGATCCGGTTTCGCGTTCGATCGTCAAGACCTATCTTGATCGAATGGTCCAGAAAGGGAAGACGATCCTGCTCACCACCCATTTTTTGGATTCGGTCGACGATTTTATCAATAAAGTGATCATCCTCAATCGCGGGAAAGTCTTTTCTCACGAAGATACGCATACGTTGAAAGAGGCATTCCTAAAGAATCAGAAGACGCTTCAGATCGAAGTTAAAGGTACTTTAAGTGATAGCGTGCCGACTATTGGCGCGTTCCCGGAATCAATCCGTCTCAAGGAAATCAAAGGCGCGAATTTTTTCGTCTTTGAAATAGACTCTTTAGAAAATCTGGAAGACAAGATACGCGTGATACAGTCCAAGTTTTCAAAGGTCTCATATTTTCATACGAAAGATCCAACATTGGAAGAAATATTCATTTCACTTACAAAAAAAACCAAACCTTCGGAGGTGCGAGTATGAAAAAAACGTTAGTGTCGGTCCTATTGTTGGTCTTGTTGGTCATGAGCGCTTTTTCCGCGATAGTGGATTATGTCCCGGCGGACGCTTCTTTTGCAATGGTAATGCGAGATAACGCCGCGCATTATGAGCAACTTAAAAACGTCGGAATATTTGGATTCTTGCTCAGAGATATGGGCTTGGAGAGCATGGTCGCCCAACAATTCGAGAGCATGAAATATACCGATCCCGATTTTAAGCCCGAGAACTTTTGGGGACTTCTCGGAGGCGATGTCGCCCTCTTTGCGCAGGGAGATGTCGATTTTTCGGCGTTAGTGGGTATGCTGGGCATGGGCTCGGATCCAACTGAGATGCTTCCTGAGGTTATGGGTCAAGTGCAGAATATGACGCTCGCATTCATCATAAAGCCGACGGCGGATCCGGACCTCGTGATCAATACCTGGAACAAAGTGCTGGGAATGCAAATGGCATGGGGGATAGACGAATACTCCGGCATGGTTTTAGAGAAAGCCGACGGACACATCCTGTTGGCGATGAATGAACAGGCTATCTCCATCGCCAAAGCGGCGAAAGCGAACAATATCCTCAATAACCCGCATTTCCGCAAGGAGTACGAAGCCGGGAACTGGATGGTAATGTATTCGAAAAACCAAGTGGATACCGAAGGGGTATTCGATATGGTGGAGTCTGGTATCGGGATTACATTACCCGAAGAGATGCTTGAAGGCGCAGAGATGGATTACTCCATGGTAACATTGCGTGTGGGAGAGGCCTTAGAATTACGAAACAACAATATATATAACTATACCGACAACGAGATGAAAGCGTTCATCATCGAATCAAACGCGGATTTAGAGGCTCTATACAAAAACACTTCTATTCCAGGCGCCGTGATGGGTATGATGGTCGTCAACAAAATGGAAGAGGTCTGGAAAGACGTAGAACCAGTATTCAACGATATCGTAAACCAATTGGTCGCGAAAGAAGAGATGCCCGCGTCCGAAAAAGCGGAAGTGGAAAAGGTATTCCAATTGATCAAAGGCTTTAAAGGAAAAGTCAAGTTTGGAATGGACATCTCGCTCGATGAAAGCCTGAACCCCTTGATTGATCTGTTCCTTAACGTTGATATGGATAAGATGGCCGACGTGAAGAATTGGATGGTTTCTACCGGAGAGATCGCCTTCGTTGAAAAGAACGGGTATTCGGAAAGCGAGATCATGGCTATTGAGAAAGGCGATGAGCTTGACCTGAATCTTTACCTCGGCGAGAACGAACTCATCATATCTTCCATGAAAGCCGACCAACTGAGTAAGGTCAACACCTTACCCGTGTTGTCGAAGAATGCCATGTTCTCTGAACTCTCCAATAAATATTCCTTTAAAAAAGGTAACGCGATGCTGTTTGTCGACATCGGAACCATTTTAACGAAAATTCTTGGGGTTGCCTATCCCTCCGGAATGTTCCTCGAAATCGGGACCGATGAAAACGCGAACAGCCGGATGATCGCGGTCATCAAGTAATCAGCACCCCCATTCTTTAGATCCTAAACGAACCCGGGTCGATGCAACCGCGTGTTGCTCTACCCGGGTTTTTTCAACAGGAGGCTTGAATGAAACGTCTTATACTATTGTTCTTCCTCACGCTATCCGCGCTCGTTTTCGGCGTTCGCACCCTCTCGGTCGAAGAGGCGAAGGCCCTGTATCCGGAGATGGAAATGGAGCCGTTCTCAATTCTGTGTTACGGGACACGATATACAGTCGAAAAAGAATGGCAGGAAGCGCCGAGGATTTTTTTCGCTTGGGATTCGCAGACAGGATATGAAACCCTCGTCGAAAGCGTTTTCAAAGAAGCCGGATACGTGATAGCGCCTCAGGGGGATCTGTTTGTCGGCAAGATTCAAACGCTCAGGGATGATTTTCTCTACTGGGACTTTTCTTTCCAAGGGAAGCGGACGACGAACCGGGATGCCGTTGTCAGGAAAAATGAAACACTACGGGAGTCCCTTCTTGGGTTCTTGACCCTTCATTACGGTATAACGGAGAAGGAGGAAGGCAAAGGAGGCGCAACTTTTCCCTATCTCGTCCTATTCAAAAACCGTCACCCTTACATGTTAGCCGATCGGTTTCTGGAACCGACGGGCGTTTTGCTTTTGGAAGGGCAAGGGTTTTCTATTTGGAAATTTGCCGATCGAAACGTCCGTTTGAAAGCAACCTCATCCCAAAAAGCAACTGAAGCAAGCGTGTTACAAGTAACAATCGATCGCGTTCCGGTGCAAGCGATCGACCTCGAAGATGCTTCCTTCACTTATTCGTTGGAAACACATCCCGCCGGCGTCTTGGTCCGAGTGGACGGATTAGAGTACGAAACCCCTTTCTCAATCCTCCTGCCGCAAGGTGTACATCGTTTGGAGGTCGCCGGAGAGGAACGGTTTTTCTATCTTTCTGAGACAACCCACCAGTTCCTGGAAATCGATGAACCCAGCGGTATCCTATCGATTGAACTCGATCTCCCGGCAAACATCGCGCTTTATCGGGAAGAGGAAACGGTATTCGCGACCCAAAGCGCGACCCGGATAACGCAGACCCTGCCCTTGGGTCCCTACATCCTCCGGATTCAACGGGAAGCATTTGAGCCGATCGAAGAAACCGTCGAGGTTTTACCCGGAAAGCGCGTTGAAAAAACCTTCATGATGACTCCGATACCCGGAGCGGTCTTTCTACGCCAACAATTGGATCAACCCTGCCAGGACATCTATATCAACCAGGGATGGGTGATCCTCGTTGAATCGGAGAAGTCGGTGTTTATGCCATTGCCCGCGAACCAAGGGGAACCGTTTTACTTGGAAGACCGGATTGTAGGGGCTATGGGGCGTTTTTCTCATTCTTACCGAACGGTTTATCTGGATGATCGTCCTTTTTTTCAAGCGTCTTTTCCCATCGCGCACGTGGAACTGTTGGAGGATGAGATTTGGATCTTCGATGCGGCAGGCACGCTCACGGCTATGAATGCGCTAACCAATAAAACCCTGTGGCAAAGAGCCGTTGGATACATCCCTTACTGGACGTATCGCTACAATCGGTGGTTGGCTCTTTTAGATATTTATGGCAACTTTCTTCTGTTGGAGCCTCAGCGCGGATATTACGAGGTCCTGCAATATCGGTTCGGCGTGTTAAAGGAGATCGACCATATGACCGCGACGCCAAACTTGCTCCGTGTCTATTTCTCTCCGGATTCGACCCTATCCTATTCTTTCGAAACGAGATCGTGTCATTATGAAGACGATACGGCTTTCGAATCCGATCGTATCGTCCTTACGAAAACTGGATTCCAGCGTGGTTCAGATATTTTTTACCGTCTTGAAGAACCCCTAAGGGCTTTCGATATAGACGATGGACGTATCGCCGTTCTATATGACCAGTTTTACGCCGTACTCTTTGCGCCGGGGGATTAGGGGTGCCGGGTTACCGAAAGCACATTTCTTCGGCAATATGGACCTTTCCATTGGTCACGCTTCTCTATAAAGGCCTCCTTTCATTTATGGGAGGGACGCCGTTAACGTGGGAACAGGTTTCGACGGGGTTTATCCTGTACATTCTATCTTCAGAAGCGCCGGACATCGACCACAAACAAGCGTACGCCAATCGCCTATTCTTTTTATTTTTCTGGATCCTCCTGACATTGGTGATCTTTCGGACGTTATTCGTGAATTTCTATTATCACTTGCCCCCAACCTTCGATCCAGTCATCGAGGAAGTGTTTTTATTCGTGTCGCTTGCGGGAGGCGGACTCATTTCTTTCGCGAGCTTCAAGCTGCTTCCAGTACACCGGGGGCCGGTCCATACGGTTCTGTTCGGGTTTGTGTATTCCGTAGTCCTCGTTGCCGCCTATTGGTATTTGTTCGAAAACGCTTCGACAGAAAATTCCGCTCTTTCTCGGATGCTATTTATCTTTCTCTGCTCGTTTATCGGGTTTTTGAATCATCTGATTTTGGATAAGTTCTCCAGCAAGCTGAAAAAGCAATCGTCTTAAGAGAACAGGTACGTCAATTCTTCTTTTCCGAGATTACCGGCATTACGTTCGCTGCTCCTTAAAACGCCGTCGGCAACGCTTTGTTTTCGTTTTTGCAGTTCCAGCACCTTTTCCTCAATCGAATTTTTCGCGATCAGACGATAAACGAATACCGGTTTCGTTTGTCCAATGCGATGGGTTCGATCAATGGCTTGAGCTTCCGATGCGGGATTCCACCAAGGGTCAAAGATGATGACATAATCCGCTTCGGTGAGGTTTAGTCCGACCCCTCCCACTTTTAGCGTCATCAGAAAAATCTGGGTTTCGGCGTTATTTTTAAAGGTGTTGACGATCTCCTGACGATTCTGCGTTTTTCCGGTCATCATCAGGAGTTTGTTTCCGTAATCGTGGAGCTCGTTCTTAATGATTTCCAGCATCTTTGAAAATTGAGAAAAAACCAATACCTTATGGTTCTCCGAACAGATGTCCCGGATCAATTCCTTCAACAGCTCCAGCTTTCCCGACAGTTCTTCTCCGGTTAAATCATCTACCACGAGATGCGGATGGCAACATATCTGACGCAAACGCAACAAAATCGTTAAAATTTCCAGACGGTTTCGCTGAAAACGTGAAGGATCGTTCATCACCGCTAAAGCTTCACCTCGTGCCGCTTGGAAGTATTTTTCGTACAACGCGGTTTGATTTTTTGTCATATCGACATACACGTTTTCAATACTTTTTTCCGGAAGCTCGGACAGGACGTCCTCTTTCTTGCGCCGTAAAACCAGCGGGGCGATCTTCCGCGCCAGTTCCTCGGTATGTTCGTCGTAGGTGGAAAAAAAAGCTCGGTCGGAACCTAAAAATCCGGGCATTAAAAAATCAAAAATGGCTTTCAGGTCGGACAAACCATTCTCAATCGGCGTACCAGATAAGGCAAGACGATTAGCCGCCCGTATTTTCAACAATTCCTTAAAAGTTTGCGTGCTTTTATTCTTGATGTTTTGAGCCTCGTCGATGATGATATAGTCGAACGTTTCATGGATAAACCGATGGCTATCGTTACGCAAGGTGGCGTATGTCGTAAAAACAATATCGGCCGCGGTTTCTACGTCATTGTTTTTTTGGCGCCCGTATCCGTGGTAGATCAAAGTGGAGAGACCTGGCGCAAACCGTTTCGTTTCCATATCCCAGTTCGACAGCAATGATTTCGGGGCGACGATAAGCGCAAAAAGCCGTCCGTAACGCCGTTTAAAATCGAGCAATAGCGCGAGTGTCTGCACGGTTTTCCCCAATCCCATATCATCGGCCAATACTCCGGAAAGCCGATATTCTTCCAGAAATCTTAACCAGTTGTATCCCGCGATCTGATAAGGGCGTAGATAGCCTCCAAAATCCGGAGGCAGTTCGTAGTCCTGTATCTGGGTGAATCGATCGACTCGGGATAAAAACCTTTCGGTTTTCTCGTCAAAGGAAGCTTCGGTCGTCTCCCGAATCGTTTGCACCATCTCGAAATCCGCTTTCGGAAAGCGTTGACGTTCTTTCAATCGGCCTAACCGGATTCTTAGTTTCTCGAGTTTCTCAAGCTCTTTACGATCTATCGAGAAGTATTCCCCGTTAATCTGTATATACCTGGAGCCGTTGGCGAGGAGACGGTCCAGATCTTCCGTCGCAATAGGCTGTCCGTTCCATTCTCCATTCAATTCGAGGTCGAGCCAATCGGCTGTGAATGTAAAACGGGTTTTGACCAAAGGTCGGATTTCACCGCGGGAAAATAAGCGTTCATCGCATTCTAAAATCACCTCGGTTTCATACTGCGGAAACACCTCGTTGATCAGACGCAAAACGCTTTCTAGATGAAGGTCATACAAAAGGCTCTCTTGATCAAAACAAGCTTCCCGGTCCAATAGAGAGCGGACAATCCGGGAGTGTTTTCTCTCGTAATCCAGGTCTCTGCGGAAGAGCTCCCCCGTTTTCTCCGATAGGATAAAGCTTTCGGGAGATGCGACAGACAGACGATGTTCTCCGTAGATGAAGAATAGTTGGAATCGATAGTTCCAATGGTAGCTTTGTATCTTCCATAACGCTTTCGGTTTTTCCGCCGAATACGAAACCGCTTGGCCAAGCAGTTCGGGCGCGATTGACACCTGATAGGCAAGAAGGGGGAAAAACAGTTGGCTGCGGAGAGATTCCTTGATTTCCTGTTTTTCGCGCGACCAATCTATTTTGTTCAATAACGGCCGCAAACGCAAAGCCGTTTCCGCGTCTATAGGACTTGAAACAGGATAAACGGTGTTTCCAATGATGGCCGCAGTCTCCCCGTTTTTTCCGTAATAGGCATAGAAAGACCCTCTGAAGACCTGAATCCTAGTTTCTTCCAATGAATGGTCAATCTGGTTTTCCTCGTTGATCAACCGCAAATCCAGAAGTTGTTTAGGATGCGCGCTCGAAAGCGAGGCAACTAACCTTAAATGAAGGGTAAGCGGCGGTCCGAACGTGACGGGGAGATTTTTCGCATCCCAATAGACGTGCGCGTCACTTCGGAACGTTTCTACGAATTTCTGGAAATTCGTTACTTCATAGGTTGTTTCGTCGTGAAAAGGATTGAGGTTGATCGGAATATAGTCCAGGCACGACAGCGCACGCAAGAAAAACGGATGGTCTTTTTTATACATCCGCTGGAACCCAATTAGCTTTTGGCCTGTTTTAACGAGTTTGCCCTGGGTTCCTTTTTGTCGCAGAGCGACTTTCGCGAACAAGCCATTTTCCCTTGGATGCAAGATCAAGGCGTAATCCGCGGCCTCTATCTTGTCCATCGGCGCCTCAAGACCCGGTTTTTCTGGTTCGAAGAAGCTTAAGAGCTGATTCAGCGTTTCTTTCTTTCCCAAGTAAGTGCGATAACCAGCTTCGAACTGTTGTATCCGTTTTTGTTCCAGATAGAGTCGTTCGATGGCGAGCGACCGTCTTCTACATTCCTCCAGAATAAAGAGAAGATGGGGGCAGAGTTTGCTTCCTTCCATTTCATAGCCGCAACTGCAAGTTAATCGTATGGCTTGATCTTTTATGATGGCGGCTGCGACCACTTCTTTCCGATCAAAAAAGCGGCATGTGATCGAAACGGCGTTCTTTTCGCAGGATAGAGCGACTTGAACATCTTTCCAAAAGGATTTCGACAACAGAAGAGGAAAATGCCCTTGTGTCAGGATCTGTTTCAGTATCGACGGATACTCCTTGGAAAAACATTCCATATGGAGGTTAACGGAAAAGATCATCGTTGAAGCCTTTTAACGGATCAGGAGGAAAATGAACTGCGCCAAGCTGATTCCCAGCAGAACGTAAAACATTATCTCCATAACGTTGAAATAGCTTTTTTGTTTTTTCAGAGTTTCTTCCAATTCTCGATAATTATCGTTTAGAAAGCATTGAAGACGGTCGATCTTCTGCTCGATCCGCAAGATGTCCGACTCTTCTGCAATCGTCGGTTTTTCTTCAGAAGAGGCGTGTTGTTGATTCCAAAAGTTCGTATCGTTATCCATCATCATTCTTCCCTTCCAGCAACTCTTTTAAAATCTCTTGAACCAGATACGGATCGCACTGTCCCTTCGTTTCCTTCATCACGAGACCTATGAAGTATTTTAACAGTCCGGTTTTCCCAAACAGATAGGCTTCGGCTTGTTCGGGATTGCGTCTCACCACTCTTGAGGAAATCTCGGTGACGTAGGCGCGGTCATTGATCTGAGAAATCCCTCTTTCCGAGAGGATCTGGGACAGGGCAACACCTTTATCCAGCAGATCCGGCATCAGCGTTTTTACGATATGGTTTGTCGTTTTTCCAGTCGAAACCCATTCGATTATTTCGGCCAACCGCGATACGGTCAAAGCGGTCTGATCGATCGTGACTCCGCGCTCCTTGAGCATTTTCTGTATCTCTCCCAATAACCAATTGTTTACTGACTTTACTGGAAGGCCTTGCTCCACAGCCTCTACGAAGAACGTTTCCAGTTCGGGTTCATCGAGATAGGTCTTTGATTCGGAGAAGGTCAGACCATACTGCTCCATTAACCGGTCTTGCTTATCGACAGGCAGCTCGGGAAGTTCCGACCGGATCCGTTCGATCCATGTTCTCTCTAAAACGATATCCGGTAAATCCGGCTCGGGAAAGTAACGGTAATCGTTATCGTCTTCTTTATTTCTAAGGGAAACGGTCGAACGGGATACCTGATCCCACCCCCGCGTTTCTGACACTGTTTTTTCTCCGGATATAAGCGCCGTTTTCAGCCGCTCAAACTCGTATTCCAAGGCTTTTTGAACGAATTTGAAAGAGTTGACGTTCTTGATCTCGATCCGAGCGGTCGATGTCCCGCGCTCGGTATCACGCACCGAGATGTTGGCGTCACACCGCAGCGCGCCTTTTTCCATATCGCCGCTACAAATGCCGAGTGTTCGGAAGGTATTCCTCAAAGTCTCCATAAAGGCATGGGCCTCTTGAGAAGTATCCAGATCGGGTTCGGTTACAACTTCAAGCAAGGCGATACCACAGCGATTGTAATCTACATAAGTACCGCCGGGAAGAGTGGTGGAATGATGAATGAGTTTTCCGGCGTCCTCTTCGATATGGACCCTTCGGATACGTACTCTCTTTTTACGCCCGTCCGTGTGGATTAACAGACTGCCGTTTTCCGCGATGGGGTGAAAGTATTGTGTGATCTGAAAGCCTTTCGAAAGATCGGGATAAAAGTAATTTTTTCGATCAAAAACGCTTCTTTCATTAATTTGACAATTTAATGCAAGCGCCGCCTTCACCGCAAACGCAACGATAACGCCGTTGAGGGTGGGCAATGCTCCTGGCTGGCCCGTACAAACTTCGCAGATATGGGTGTTCGGAGGTGTTTCAAAAGACTCCGACGAACAACCGCAGAAAGCTTTTGTGTTCGTGAGAAGTTGCGCGTGGATCTCCAAACCGATCTGAGGTTTGATAGACATCAGCGGGCCTCCGGTTGTGCGAAAGGATAATGTTCGTCTTCGTATAACCCCGCGCTCTTTTCATAGCCGCGGGCGATATTGAGGAGAAGGGAATCCGAGAAAGGCCGGCACTGAAGGTGCAACCCGCACGGCATTCCCTTTGCAAAGCCCATTGGCATTGATAAAGCCGGCAACCCGACGAGATTGGCCAACACAGTGTTCTTATCGGTTAAGTAAAAAGACAACGGATCCGTGTTCTCTTCTATCGGAAAAGGCGGGTAAAGCGCTGTAGGGGACAAAAGCACATCGTAATCTTTGAATATTTTTTGGACTTTGATGGCGATCAAGCGCCTGACTTTCAGCGCTTTTTGGTAGTAGGCGTCGTATCGGGCGTCGCTCAGAACGAAAGTGCCTAGTAGAATTCGCCGCTTCACCTCTTCTCCAAAGCCATAGTTGCGGGTTTCCGTCATCATTTCCGTCAAAGAAGCTTCCGGAATCCTCAAACCGTAACGCACGCCATCAAATCGGGCAAGATTAGAGGAAGCTTCCCCGGGAGACAGGATGTAGTATACCGCAATTGCATACCGCTCTTCAGGAAAATCGATCTCTTCTACGATACAGCGATTGTTCCGCAGAACCTTTACCGCCTCCCAGAAAGCGAATCGAATATGGGGGTCAATCTCTTCTGAAACGGATTGTTTAATCACGGCGCAGCGCAACCCCGCAATCGGGTTTTCGATACGCGCCATGAGATCCGTCGGGTAGTCCACCGTTGTAGCGTCCTTCTTATCTCTGCCGATGAGTATATTTCCGATATAGGCAGCGTCCCGCACAGAACGGCATAATGGTCCAATTTGATCGAGAGAAGAGCCGAAAGCCACTAACCCGTATCGCGAAACTAATCCGTAACTGGGTTTGTAACCGACGATGCCGCAATGGGAGGCGGGTAAACGGTTGGATCCGCCCGTATCGGACCCAAGGGCGAAAGGAACAAAACCCGCTGCTACGGCCGCTGCGGAACCACCACTGCTGCCGCCCGGAATACGGGAAAGATCCCAGGGGTTTTTCGTTGTAAAGAACGCTGAGTATTTTGTCGATGAACCCATCGCAAATTCATCCAAATTAGTTTTCCCGAAAAAAACCGCCCCGTTCGCTTTCAACCGTTTGATAACCGTCGCGTCGTAAACGGCTTTATAATTCCATAGCAAACGGGACCCGCAGGTCGTTTGATACCCCTTAACCATGATATTGTCTTTTACAGCATAGGGCAAGGGCAGAACCGCGTCGGGATCAGGAATGGAGACCTGTGAAAAATTCGGCACGCGGATAAACGCCCGAATCTTCTGATCAAGGATTCGCGTTCGCTCATAGAAGGCTTTAACGATATCAAAAGGAGTCCAATGATTGTCTCGAACCCCACGAATCAACGACTCGACGGTGTTTTGCCAGAGTTCCAAACGAATACCCCCCCGTAGAGAATAACATACACGGGACCTCTGGAGATTATAGCATAAATCACATAAGCGCTTGACCAAACAAATTAGTTCAGAATACGGAATGTTCTTACAGAGAATTTACCGAACGGTCAAACGACTTCTTCCCAAAACGTGATAGAATAAGAGGAAGGCCCATGGGTTCGCATTGGAGGGATGGTTTTGACCAAGAGAGATACCAAACGTGACATATTGAAGGCAGCTAAAGCGGTATTTGCGGGCAAAGGGTACGAAGCCTCGACGATGGAAGATATCGCGGAGAAAGCCGGTGTCAGAAAGGCGCTTATCTTTTACTACTACCCTTCAAAAGAAGTGCTGTTTTTAGAAGCCTGGAACGAATCGATCGACGAACTTGAAAATACGCTGTTCAAAGAACTGTCGAACGAAAGCATCTATATACGGAAACTGAAAAAACTTTTCCGGTCTTACATCGATTTTGTGATGAGCCGTCGAGAAGTGATGAAATTGATAGAAATCGATCGGGTGCGTATCATGGACGGTCCGCAAGACGATGGCGAGTGGGGGCGGTTGCGTGTCAGGTACAATCGTTTCCTAAATAAAATCGAAGAGTTGATCGAAGAGGGAAAAGAAAAAAAAGCGTTACCCGCCGATATTTCGACAAAAGCGACCGCTAAACTGCTGGCGCAAATGATGGGTATGGGCGCTTTAGAAGAGAACATCACGCTGGAACGGATCATCCGGATCATCTTATCCGGTATGGCTTTGGAACCGGAAGGAATCATTCTTTAGGCACGTTTATGAACTTCTTTCTCAATGTTACGGTTGCCGGTTTAGAAACAACTCGTCTGATTTGCGCCGATCACCATTACTGGTTTAGAAAAGGGGACGACAGTTCGTTAACCCTTTTTTTTACGGATCGCGCCGCTATTTCGGAAGTACAGCGACTCGTAAAAAATCTCGAAGAACCCGAATCGGCACCCATTCGTGTCATCGCAGATCCGATCCCTTTTGAGCAGCTTCATCGGTATTACGGAAAAAAAGGGTTGTTGAATGAATGGATTCCGTATCGTAAAGGCGATCTTTTTCGGATTTACCGCCTCCTCGAACCCACCAAAAGCGATAAAAGTTATGAAACCCAACCGGTTTCTATCCAATTCGACGTACGCTATGACCAGACGACTCCCCCAAAGTACCGAGTTTATCGGCGGGAGCAGCTAGCCGCCGTGATGGATGGGATCAACCACTATCGTCCGATGTCCGTTATAGATTGGGGTTGCGGATGCGGTGCGAACTATTCTTTCTTAAAAGAAATTTTGGCAAAGGGAACCGTGCATTATCAGGGTATCGATGCGAGTCGCTTCCTAATAGCAAAAGCGAAGGATTTATTCGAAACCTCAGAACCAGAGCCCCGCGTAAAGTTCGATTTAGGGGATGTGCGAAGCCTGCCTTATGCCGATCACGCTTTCGACTTAGGGTTTTCCGAAAGTCTCTTGCCGCTCGTCCCAAATCCGCTGGCCGCCCTTTCTGAGATGGCCCGGACAACCCGTTTCGGTTTTTTCGCCTCTCTTTACGCGGTCGCGAATCCCAAAGCAGGATTGACCTATCTCCGGAAAGAGGGCGCCTATGCCTTGGACGCGGGGGCGACATGGAAGTACCGGAACGGAATCTCCGAACAAATCTTCTATCTCCCGAAAATCGAAGAAGTCAGGGCATTCGGACAGAAAACCCCCCATATCGTGACGGTAGAAAACAAGCGCCACCAATTTTTCGATGGTTTAGGTATTCGGACGGTGAGCGTTTTCTTCTACCCAAAAGCGTGGTATGAGAAGAGGCGCGACGCGTTCAAGGGATGGAATGATCGCCCTCTGATGTAAGATTCCTAAGGTTTAGAAAAATCGAGGATCGCCGCTCCGGTTAGCGTGGATAGGTCGGCGCTGAGCATCCAGATTTGAAGGCCTCTCTTGCCGGCGCTGCAACTGATCCATTCTTCTCTCAAGACGAGACGATCCAAAAAAAATGGAAAGGTTTTGATCATCCCGAAAGGGGAAACCCCTCCCCGAATATAGCCCGTCAGCGAGAGTAAACGTTCCGGGTCGACGGTATCGACCATCGTATCCGGAAGGAACGTGACCAAGCGTTTAAAGTCCACCTCACGATGACCTTGCAGCAGGCATATAAAGACGCCCGATCGATTTCCTTTTAAAACGATCGTTTTAACGGTTTGCTCGACGCGGATTCCCAGTTTTTGGGCTACCGATCTCGCGCTGAGATCCGATTCATCTACCGTGTAGACTCTTGTTTCGAATGCGATACGATGTTTTTCAAGAAAACGGATCGCATTGGTTTTTTCGGGTTTATTCTTAATGGCTTCACCTCAAAAAAAAGGGGATCGCTCCCCTTCATCACCCTAACGACGCTGCATCAGCAAATAAATCCGATAGAAAATTCCATTCCAGGGATGCCCGTTTATGTCGGCTTGTAAAAATCCACCGAAGGTCGGGTCTTCGAACAAGATTAGCTCCGGCATCGGAAACGTCGGGTCGACCCATTGGTAATACAGTTCCGGAAAAAACTCTTTCAAGTCGGAAAAGACTTCCGGTTGGGCGAAAAACACTCCCGGATAGATCAAAACGCGAAGCTCTTCGATAAAACGACTATCGATGCCTCTACGCTCCAGGGCTTCACCCAAGCGTAATCGCATATGGCTTTGACCACCGATCGCGAAAAGCTCTAAAGCTTTCGTGGGATCTGTGACGTACGCGATTACTTCCTGAAGTATCGCCACCAGTCTTTCTGAGATAGGGATGTCTTCTCGAGACGTGCCCAAGCTAAATCGTCCGGAGTTCCCCAACGCATCGATGAAGGGCAATTCCCTGTTTTCTATCATCCAAACCATTGTTTCACAAAAACCGACGATCGCGCTCTTCCAGCTTTCGATGGCGTGCGCGCCTCCGTTTTGATCTTCCGGTCTGAAAGATAAAAACCCTTCATCGAACAGCGACCGCCATTCGAGAGCGGAAATCTTTCCATCGTGATCCGTGTCAAGGAAATGAACGACAAAGGCGAGCGCTTCTTCCATCCCTTCCTCATCGATAATCTCGACGACCGTATTCAAAAAATCTTGCAAGGCGTTCCCGAAGTCAAGTTGATAGATAACGAACGGCTCCAAAATGCTCAGTTCGGCTGTAACCAACAGGTATAACCAGCGCATTTCCTCTTGGCCGATCGTTAGAATGTCAAAATCGTCAAAGACGGGTTCCCATGTGGATAAATCCAATTCTGCGGCTTCTCCCGAAAGGATCAGATCGATCAGTTCTTTATCGAACCAGGCGTCCCCCGTCCCGGGGTTGAAAAATCTTGCCGTGCTTTCTTCAGGGGTAACTTCCCTGTAAGCGCGCAAAACCTCCCCGACGATTCTCCAAACCGGCGTACCGTCTCCCAACCGTGAGAATTGCAGGGGAGTATCCGGTTCCAGAATACCGTTTTGATTCCAATCGAAATGATTGGGAAGGATGCTGACGGGCTCGGCAGACGTCATCGCTCGTTCCAGACACATTTTTCCTTCCTCCAGGAGAGCGACGATCTCGGCGATTTCGCTTTGCCCCTCTTGAATCTGCTCTCTCATTAGGGAAAGATCGATACTGTCTCTGCTTGCGCGATTCGCTCGCGCTTTCAGGATTAACGAGAGCAGTTTTTTTTGCGCCTGAGCTTTTCGAGCCTCTTTCTCGCTTAAAAAACCAGAGATCGAAGGCGTGACGCCGGTTGGAAGTAGGTGCGACAAGTAAGAAGATAGCTGCGCATTCCCGCGAAAAAGAGCGATCAGAGAAAGTCCGAGATTGGCTTGCGGTTGTGAGTAATTCCTTCTGAGCGCTTCTCGAAAGCATGTTTCCGCAGTACCCAAGTCTCCCGAGTTGAGATAAGTGAACCCGGCGTCAATCATCGGCCG